>JABDQS010000288.1 GCA_013042125.1 Eudoraea sp. | reverse complement strand
CCCAAGAACACTATGTAAAAGTATCTAAAGGATTTACACTCTTATGGGGAATTATTGCTATCTGCATAGCTTGTGTAGCCGATCTGTTTGATAATTTAATTCAGCTAGTGAATATCATAGGCTCAATTTTTTATGGCAACGTCCTTGGAATTTTCTTACTGGCCTTCTTCTTTAAGTTCGCAAAAGGCAACGCGGTATTTGTTGCGGCTGTTATTACCCAGATCATTGTAATTGTAGGTTATAAATTAGAATGGATGTCCTATCTGTGGTTAAATGCTTTTGGCTGTACCCTGGTGATCCTTTTTGCACTCATCCTAGAAGCCTTTGATCGAATGCTGAAGAACCCTCGCCTGGAAACATAAAAAAACCCCTGTAGATACAAGGGTTATAAAGAATTTAAAAGAATTTTATTCTACATAGCTCCCCATTCTTTAAGAGAATCTTGATTCATTTTTACATAGTCCGCATTGTTAGCAGCTTTCGCAACTTCCAGAGATCTTTTGGCGGCTTCAATGGCTCCTTTTTTATCTCCCATTTTGGCGTAGATCAAGGATTGAGCTCGCGTCATCCAAAAGGCATTCTCGTTCATGGAAACAGCTTTATCTATCCATACTTTTGCCTTGCTCAGATCCATTCCTTCATCATAGTAAAACGTAGCAGCTGAGAAATAATCATTGGCAGAAGGACCTGCCATTACAGCATCAATACTTTTCATGGTCATCTCTTTGGAAGGCACCATGAAAGGTACGCCAACATAGGTGTTTTCCCACATCATTCCCAGGACGGCCCCACCGCTGTGCATATCGTCAAAGGTAATTGTGAAAGTTTCAATCGGCATTTCTACTGGCATTGTATTTACCTTGATCTGGGCAGCAACCTTGCTTTCATCCCATTCCTGAGGTGTTCCTCCTCCACCAGTTTCGGTGTAAAAGTACACGTCCCATGATGATGCAGTTGGCTTGGTGAAAATGGCATAGGAACCAGCCTTTAATGTTCCATCCCCAACGGTTACATCAGTACTAAAAGTGATCTTAGTTCTTGCATTGGCTCCGGTTCTCCATATTTTATCAAAAGGAACCAAATTTCCAAATATGGTTCTTCCCCGCATGGAAGGACGGGAATATTCAACAGTTACATCGGTCAGGCCAACGCGCTGCATTACTGTAGAAAAAGGGCTGGGTGCAGGCGCTTGTATTTGTGCCTGCATAGACAAGGACGCTATAAAAGCGATCGCAATAAACACTACTTTTTTCATTACATTTTGGGTTTAAGGTTATACACAAAAATACCTATAAAAACACAGATTTAGCAGGAGATCAGAAAAAGTCGGGTTTTATATTTCAAAAGGAAACAAAGAGATTAGCATTTATAGATATATAACGCCCGAACTTTACTATTTGTTTAACAATATATATTTTTTATTAAACACAATTGCCCTTAGTTTTGTTGAAAGCTTTATTATGCGTATGTATTGTTTATCTGCAAAACAGGCCCTGCCCATTTCCAGGCAAACTGCCTGGGAATTCCTTTCAGATCCTGCCAACCTAAAGGTTATTACGCCTCCGGCAATGGGTTTTGAGATATTATCAGGGGCAGACAGACCCATGTTTCCCGGTCAGATCATTCAATATAAAGTGCATCCTTTTCCGGGTTATACAACTAAATGGGTCACCGAAATTACCCATGTAAAAGAGGGTTCCTATTTTGTAGATGAACAGCGTTTTGGTCCTTACGCATTATGGCATCATAAGCACTTCATTAACGAGATAGACGGTGGAATAGAAATGGAGGATGTGATAGACTATAAACTTCCATTTGGAATTTTAGGTCAATGGGCACATCCGCTGATAGTTAAAAAACAGTTGAAGACGATCTTCAACTTTCGGGAAAAACAATTGGAAGCCCGATTTGGATGTCTTGATAAAATGAAAAACTCACTTATCATTAAAAAGATTTAAGTATGAAAAAAAATATCCTTTTAATTGGTGGTTCTCACGGCATAGGCCTGGAAATAGTGAACCTCTTAAACAACTCTTTCAATTTATTTGTTGCATCAAGGACAGCAGATGAGATTGCTGGTTTGCAGGTTACACACATACCTTTTGACGTTTCTAAGGAAGAGTTAGATATGTCTCAGCTCCCTGATGAGTTGCATGGTTTTGTATATTGTCCCGGTAGTATTAACCTGAAGCCTATTAAAATGTTGGACCTGGATTCTTTTAGGGCAGATATGGAAATAAACTTTTTTAGTTTAGTTAAAACAGTGAAAAAAGTACTTCCAAAAATGGCAGAAAACTCCTCCATGGTATTCTTTAGTACCGTTGCAGTAGGAATGGGAATGCCTTTCCACACTAGTGTATCTGCTGCCAAAGGGGCAATTGAAGGATTTTCCAGGGCATTAGCGGCTGAATATACCCCTAAGGTACGAGTCAATGTTATTGCGCCTTCATTAGTAGATACGCCTTTGGCTTCCCGATTGCTAAGCAACGACAGGAAAAAAGAAATGATGGCGGAAAGACACCCTTTAAAACGTGTTGGAACTGCAAAAGACATTGCTAATATGGCCGCATTTCTTCTTCAGGAAGATAGTGGCTGGATGACCGGGCAGGTCTTGGGTGTAGATGGAGGAATGTCGTCTCTCAACATTTCTTAATATGGAGAAAATTTCCATTTTTTGGTTTCGTCGAGATCTGAGACTTGAGGACAATACAGGGTTGATACAGGCCCTGAAGGGCAAATTTCCGGTTTTACCCTTATTTATATTTGACCCCAACATTCTTAACGAACTACCGAAAGATGACGCACGTGTGTCTTTTCTTTACAATACTTTAAAAAAGATAAGAAAGCAACTTGAGAAAGAGAATTCAAGTTCTTTGGCCATCTTTCACGATGATCCCATGGAAGTATTTAAAGATCTTAGTGATAAATACGATCTGCAAGCTGTCTATACCAATACGGATTACGAACCCTATGCAAAGGAACGAGACGATGCCATAGCTACCTATTTATCAAATAAAGGGATCGCATTCCATTCATATAAAGACCAGGTTATATTTGAAAAGGAAGAAGTGGTAAAAGGTGACGGCGACCCCTATATTGTTTACACGCCTTATATGAGGCGATGGAAAGAACACTTTAGAGAAAATAACCCTCTTCAAACGGATAAAGACAAAACACAATTAAGCAATCTAATAAAAGACACCTCTTTACCGGCTCTGAAACTGTCAGATATGGGATTTGAACAATCCTCTTTGAAAATACCGGAATATGACGTTTCATCTTCATTGATAAAGGACTATGAGAAGACCAGAAATTTTCCTGCCCTTGAAGGCACCTCACACTTAGGACCTCATTTGAGATTTGGCACAGTATCTATTCGCCAAATGGTTCAGAAAGCAATTTCCGAAAAGAACGAAATATTTTGGAATGAACTTATATGGCGCGAATTCTTTATGCAGATACTTTGGCATTTTCCCCGTACAACTCAGGAAGCTTTTAGAAAGAAATACGACCGAATTGAGTGGAGGAACAATGAGGAGGAATTTGAAAAGTGGAAAAAAGGAGAAACAGGATATGCCTTGGTAGATGCAGGGATGCGAGAACTGAATGCCACCGGTTATATGCATAACCGTGTACGAATGCTGGTCGCCAGTTTCCTGTGTAAGCACTTATTGATAGACTGGCGATGGGGTGAAGCTTATTTCGCGGAAAAGCTTTTGGACTACGAATTAAGTAGTAATGTAGGCAATTGGCAATGGGCCGCAGGTAGTGGTGTAGACGCGGCTCCCTATTTCAGGATATTCAACCCGATGACCCAGGTGGAAAAATTTGATAAGGACAGGACTTATATTAAGAAATGGGTACCTGAAATAGATAGTGATGACTATGTCTCTAAAATGGTAGATCACAAAGAAGCCCGCGAAAGGTGTTTAGAGACCTATAAGGCGGCTTTATCTTAGTACTCTGATTAGGTATAAAGATTAAGGACGATTTTGGACAGGTACATTAACACTTGAACTCCTCCGGGTCTGCCCTGGTTTTTTTAGTATATTTAAGAACCTATTAAAAGATATGTCTGGTAATAAAACAATCCCTACAACTGAATCGGTTGATGAATTCCTCGCATCGATTCCTGACGTCCAAAAACGAATGGATTGTATAACCTTGCAACATCTTATGAAGGAAGTTACTAAAGAAGATCCTGTGATGTGGGGTAGCAGCATAGTTGGTTTTGGCGAATATCACTACAAATACGACTCTGGCCGGGAAGGTGATATGCTCATGACCGGATTTTCCCCACGCTCTCAAAACATATCCATATATATAATTGCTGGCTTTAAACGATATGAGGTACTAATGAAGAAGCTTGGGAAGCACAAGACGGGCAAGTCTTGCCTCTATGTTAAAAGATTAAGTGATATTGATCTGGACGTTTTAAAAGAATTAATTGCCGCATCTCATGAACATATTAAAAATAAATATCACCCAGTATAAATCCTTATTTATGAAGAAATTAGTACTCCTTGGCTCTCTCCTGCTATTGATCCCGGTAAACGCACAGAAAATGAACGCTAGTAAAAAGGCCGTTCTTTCTTCCATAGAACAACATGAGGCTAAACTAATACAGATAAGCGATTCTATCTGGGCATTGGCCGAAACGGCATTCGAAGAAGATGATTCATCACAAATACTGGCCGATTATGCAGAGGCTAACGGATTTACTGTTGAAAGAGGGGTTGCAGGAATGCCTACGGCATTTATAGCTACCTATGGCTCAGGTAAACCGGTGATCAGCGTATTAGGAGAATTTGATGCCCTGCCGGGGATCTCTCAAAAGGCCCAGCCCACAAAATCTCCATTAAATGAAGGGGCTGCAGGTCATGGTTGCGGCCATAATCTATTTGGTACCGCCAGCCTTGGAGCAGCTGTTGCAGTAAAAGAGTTGATAGAAGCAGGAAAATTAAAGGGAACTGTAAAATTTTTTGGGACCCCTTCTGAAGAAAAGTATTTTGGGAAGATCTGGATGGTTAAAGCCGGACTGTGGGATGATGTGGATGTTAATTTAAGCTGGCATCCTAGTGCCACAACCGTAGCCGATGTTCAAAGCACGCTGGCCCTTGTAGATTTTAAGGTGGAGTTCTTCGGGCAGGCGGCGCATGCCTCTGCCGATCCATGGAATGGCCGTAGTGCTTCAGATGCCCTGGAACTATACACAGCCGGTATTAACTACTATCGGGAACATATAAAACCAACTGTAAGAATACATTATCACATTCAGGACGGAGGACAGGTAGTAAATGTGGTGCCTGATTATTCCCGACTTTGGGTGCGGGTGCGGGATACCAAAAGAAGTGGTATGATGCCGGTTTATGAACGAGTAATGGCCATGGCAGAAGGTGCCGCTATCCTCGCAAATGTGGACTATAAAATATCCCTGATCTCCGGTATCTACGAAGTGCTGGTAAACCGGGCCGGTGGTGAGATCATGCAAAAAAATCTTGAACTCTTGGGTCCAATTTCCTATACAGATGAAGAAATGGTGTTTGGACGGAAGATACAGGAAGAAACCGGCAAACCACAAGTAGGGATGGACAGCAGTATTTCCCCTCTCGAAGAAACTAAAGAAAATCCGGGTGGAGGATCTACAGATGTCGGGGATGTGAGTTGGAATGTACCTAACATAAACCTGGGGGTCACGGTAGCCCCTAAAGACACACCATGGCACTCATGGGCAGTTGTGGCTTGTGGCGGAATGAGTATTGGTCACAAAGGGATGCTGCAAGCTGCCAAAGCCTTAGGCATGACGATGACAGATCTTTTTGAAAACCCAAAATTGGTTGAAAAAGTAAAGGCTGAATATATAGAACGAAAAGGAAATGAAAAATATGAGGCTATAGTCCCGGAC
>JABDQS010000284.1 GCA_013042125.1 Eudoraea sp. | reverse complement strand
AACCAATTGTTGGGGATAATGTTTTTACGCAAACTGCTGGTATTCATGCAGATGGAGATAATAAAAACGATCTATACTTTAATGATCTTTTACCTGAACGGTTCGGTAGAAAACGCAAATATGCACTCGGAAAGACCTCAGGAAAAGCCAATATCCAAAAGAACTTACAAGAATTAGGTCTTACCCTTAATGATGAGGAAATAAAGAGAGTTACTGCAAGGATCATTGAATTGGGAGATAAGAAAGAGCGGGTGACCAAAGAAGATCTGCCATTTATCATATCGGATGTTTTAGATACAGAGGATATTCAACAAAAGGTGTTCATTAGGTCGTATGTCCTCACCCACTCGAAGGGCCTGAAACCGTCAACAACAGTTTCGGTCGAGGTCAACGGAGAAGTATTTGAAGAGAATGCTCAGGGCGATGGTCAGTTCGATGCCTTTATGAATGCCCTTAGAAAAGTATATCGTTCAAAAAAGCTTAGTTTGCCCGATCTTATAGATTATGCGGTGCGTATCCCTCCGGGCAGTAATTCTGATGCACTGTGCGAGACGATCATAACCTGGCAGATGCCGGAAAAAGAGTTTGCTACCCGCGGGTTAGACTCGGATCAGACCGTATCAGCCATCAAGGCAACCGAGAAAATGCTCAACATTATCTAAAAAGATAAACAGACTCAATCACATGAAATTAAATATTGCACTATTGGCCGGCGATGGGATCGGTCCCGAAGTTATAGATCAGGCCGTAAAAGTATGTAATGCCGTAGCAGAAAAATACCAACATGAACTACATTGGAAGCCGGCTTTAACCGGTGCCGCAGCCATTGATGCCGTAGGCGATCCGTATCCGGAAGAAACGCATGAAATATGTGCCGGTTCAGATGCTGTATTGTTCGGTGCCATTGGGCACCCCAGGTTCGATAATGATCCGTCTGCCAAGGTAAGGCCTGAGCAAGGTCTATTAAGAATGCGCCAAAAGCTGGGCTTATTTGCCAACGTCAGACCCACCTTTACTTTTCCATCTCTGATAGATAAATCCCCATTGAAAAGAGAAAGGATTGAGGGCACTGATCTGGTTTTCCTCCGCGAACTTACCGGGGGTATCTATTTTGGTAAACGAGGGAGAGAAGATAACGGAGATACAGCTTTTGACACCTGTACCTATACTCGAAAAGAAGTACAACGTTTGGCCAAAAAAGGCTTTGAGATGGCCATGAAACGGTCCGGGAAATTATGCTGCGTAGATAAGGCCAATGTACTGGAATCTTCTCGTTTATGGCGGGAAACTGTGCAGGCCATGGAAAAGGATTATCCCGAAGTAACTGTTTCGTATGAGTTTGTTGATGCAGTTGCCATGCGTTTAGTGCAATGGCCAAATGCCTATGATGTCTTGATCACCGAAAATCTATTTGGCGACATTCTTACGGATGAAGCTTCTGTGATCTCCGGATCTATGGGGTTAATGCCTTCAGCCTCCATTGGGGACTCTATAGGGCTCTATGAACCTATTCATGGTTCATATCCGCAGGCAGCAGGAAAAGATGTCGCTAATCCGCTTGCCACGGTTCTATCCGCAGCCATGATGTTTGAAGATTTTGATCTTATGGATGAGGCCAGTGCTATACGAAATGTGGTGAACAGATCGCTTTCAGAGGGAATTGTCACTGAAGATCTTGCTGAAGGCGGTAAAGCATTTAAAACAAGTGAGGTGGGTGATTGGTTAGCAGAGCATCTCTAAACATAAAGCTGAAAGATGATCATTTAAAAGAGACTGAACTTAAGTGATCCAAAAGATGATGACAAACACAAAGCTCTCTATTTTCGGGAGCTCCATCTATAGATGCTGATCTCCCGGGCGATCCAACCACAGCATGCTAGCATTCAACTTGCTTTTTTAGAACAATGCTTCATCTGTTATATTAAAAGACCCTTCACTGAGTTAAATTGGTACAAGGCAATTCCTGATCGGAACTTCTCAAACAATACATCAGCCAATAGGCATATAAAATTGTCTTGCCCTTTTAATCAAGAAAGGCATTTACATATTGATTGGCCGACCACTACTTCGTGATTTTTGCGATACCAGAATTTATGGTGTCGTAATGTTGGTATATTAATGTACGGACTAAAGTGCACGGTGAGAGTTTGAAAGCCCACTGACAAATAAATTGCTGGAATTTCGGGTAATATAAAGGATTAGAATGTATATTGAATTTAAATATTAATAAAGCCGTTCTGATTACGGTACCAACCAAACCACTTGTATTATGAAATCTAATGACACACATCCATACCTGAAGGGTAGCAGAAAAGAAATAAGTAATGAAAAAATGAATTTGATCGAGGGTCAAATTCCCAAGGATATAGATGGATTTGCCTATGTGGTATGCCAGATGGGCAATGTTAATTCAGAAGGACTACCTTTTAAGAAAAATAACCCAGACGGCACACATAATCCAGACTTCCAATCACCAATTATGAATGGTGATGGGTTTGTATACAAATTTGATTTCTCAAAATCTGAACAGGTAAAAATAACGTCAAGGCTGATGAAAACCCCCTGTTATTTTGCAGACGAGGCCACAGGTACTCTTGGGGAGGCAGCGAAAGACCCCAACTTTAAAAACTTTCATTTTAGTAATATGGGGATTTCGAGGTTATCAATGAAATTGGGAGCGCGAAATTTTTTGAATACAGCCTTTTTACCTGTTTATTTTGAAGCGGATGACAATCCTTCGCTTTTAGTGACAGATGACGTAGCGCGACCATTTAAATTAGATCCAAAGACCGTTGAATTAGGTACTCCGATCGGAAAAAACTCAGATTGGACCTCCTCCATGCCTCCCAAGCTAAAGTTTCCTTTTGCGTTAACTGAAACCACTGCACATCCATGTTGGGATCCTCTTACAAAGGAATTTTTCAGCTTTAATTATTCAAAATCTACAAACACAGAACTTCATAAGAGCTACATTTCTAAATTTTTATTTTCCAAAAATCCGGAAATAGCCAAAGAACTCAAAGCAATTGCAGAACACTACGAAGATCATCAGTCGGAAGAAAAAGCGATCAAAGCTATTCATGCATTACTGAACAAACAAATGCATTCGGTAAACCCAATCCTTCGCTTTTTTCAAAAAATATGGTCCGGATTGAAGAAAATTATAGGTTGGATTATGGATTTTGGCAGTTCTATATTGGGCTTTAGTACGCCAGACAGGGTGTATCTAATGCGATCCGTGGACGGGGTTCATATGCAAAAATGGAGATTAAAAGATCAAAAAGGAAAGGATATCGTTATTAATCAATGTATGCATCAAACGGCCTTGTCCCAAAATCATATCATTTTCGTTGATGCCTCCTTTAAATTTGCCCTGGAACTATTCTTTAACAATCCTTTTCCAAAGGAGCCGTGGCTAGATGAATTTATCCGGAAGATCAGTGCTAAAACCATGTTGCCTTTCACTAATTTATGGTATATCAAAAGATCCGAAATAGATAATAATAAAGATACCGTCACTGCTTATCAGTTAAATGAACCACTCCCATATGAATGCATACACTTTACTGCAGACTACAATGATTCTGATGGGATCAAATTGTATACTATTCATAATAATTCTGTATGTATGGCAGAATGGTTAAGACCGTATGATATTTCTTATTACAGCCAAAAGACCATTGAAGACTACCTGATAAGTTACTTTGCCATTTGCCCTTTATCTGTTGGGCGAACAGGACAATTCGTAATAGACCCAAACACAAACACCTTTGCTTCTAAAATAATCTTACGGGAGCCGGGAAATCTTCCAGGCGTTAAGGATTTGCCTTCTAAGGGAATTGACACTTCCATCGGTCCAAATACCTGGGGATTAGGCCTATTGGCCTATAAGAACCACGGCAGTCCTACGAAAGTGGTAGGCAAGATCAATACACTCTATTACATTAGTCTCGGTGCAATTCCGGAAACCTTATCGCAATTTGTCTTTGATCTATATGAGAATTATCCGTGGCGTGAGATGCCTACGGAAGATATGTTGGCTTATATAAAAGAGACCATACCACAGTGTTTATTCAGTGTTTCTGCAGAAACTATGACCATTAAAGATTCCTTTGTTTTTAATAAAAATGAACACTTGAGTTCAATTCAGTACATAAACTCTAATGATGACGAAGGAGAAGAAGATAATGGTTATGTGCTTGTAAGCGTTAAAACCGGGGATACTTTAGATCTTTCCGGAAAATTCCGATCAGAAATATGGCTTTTTAAAGCCAATGCCCTTTCAGATGGCCCTGTTTGCAAACTTGCCCATCCCAAACTAATTTTTGTTTACACCTTGCATTCTTGCTGGCTTAAACACGATTCAAAAGTAGTATCAGGTCATAAAATCGATATCAAAGAAGATTATACTTCTTATATCAATGAGCTATTCAAGGAGGACACTTCAAAAAAGGAAAAAATGCTATCATTTTTCTCTACGTACGTTTTCCCGAACTATGATTGATCTTTAGCCGGAAATAATCAAATACGCTGCTCTTGACCAGGGTGGTGTTGGTCAGTTGAAATTATCGGATCTATAAGATGGTTCCTTGGGTTTAAAACAAGCTAAAGGATATACTCCGTACTCGTAAAGTTAGATAACTTGGTTTCTAATAATTGGTTTACAGTTTCTTTGTTGATTTCATTGTCTTTGAAGGCCAGAAGCGTTCGTATTGAAAATGAACGCAAAGCATCGTGAACGCTGAGGGTGGATTGCGCAGAGTCTTTTCTACCCGTGAACGGATACACATCCGGACCACGCTGACAGGAACTATTTAAGTTCACCCTACAAACAAGATTTGCCAAGGTGTCTATTAATGGCGCGAGGGCATACACATCCTTACCAAAAAGACTTACCTGTTGCCCATAATTACTTGCGGCCATATCATCTAATGGCTCTTCTATATCCTGAAAGGAAAGTACCGGGATCACCGGGCCAAATTGCTCTTCCTGATATACACGCATATCTTTTGTAACCGGGTATAATACCGCTGGCCAGATATAGTTATCGAAATGTTTTCCTCCTTTTTTGTTGATGATCTTGGCCCCTTTTGCCAGGGCATCATCTATAAGCTCCTGAATATAGGCAGGTTTATCCGGCTCTGGCAAAGGAGTTAGTTTTACGTCCTTATCCCAGGGATTACCAAATTTCATGGAATCTACCCGAGCTGCAAATTGCTCCAGAAAGGTCTTACGGACATCTTCGTGCACATATACGATCTTTAATGCTGTACAGCGC
>JABDQS010000281.1 GCA_013042125.1 Eudoraea sp. | reverse complement strand
GTGCCAGAGGAAAAAGAGATATATAACCCCTTTAAGAAAATAGGTTGCTATACGCCAGACATTGCGATCTTTAAATATCCTGAACACAAGAACCATGAATGTCAATAATCCTACAAGCGCATAATATTTATATAGCCTATTGAAAATATCGAGCTTGTTATAGATGGTCTCTGCCTCCACTCTTTCCTTGGAAGGAAGCACTTCCGAGCCATGATTGATCTGGTTCTGTTCAAAGGCCTCTAATAGTTTATCTGCTTCCGAATAATCGCCGCTAATCTTAGCTTGTCTCAGGGAGATTAGATAATACGGCACTGCATTTTTTACAAAATTGGCATAAAGGCTATCTGGGATCTGGAAACGGCCGCTTCTGAATTCCATGGCCGAGATCCATTTGTTATTCTCATCATTGAGCAAAGGGAAAATTTTCAGGATCTCCCCGCTAAGGGCACGGTCTAAAAGACTTAGTCTGAAATAGGCATCCTTAAAATCTTGTTGAAACTTATTCGGGGTATTGGTGGTAAAAGCTTCCTGTAGGTAAGGTCCCAATTTATTTCGCCCCTGGGTGTCAAAGAAGTCAGTTGCTTTTATGTATTTCTGGCCCTTAGGAATGCCAATTATACTGCGAATACTGTCATTCTGGGCTTTTTTATCCAGCGCTATAAAGTCTGTATTGTACCAAAGTGCAGGACTCAACATCATAGAGAGAAACACCTGGTCTGCATTGAGGTCTTTGTAGTTGTTCCTCAAGCTTAATTTGCGCAATAATTCAGAAGCAAAGGTGTTGATAGGTTTCATTCTGCCGCCTTCATCCTGAATAACCAGTTTTCCAAATTTTGCAGCGTGTTCTTCGGGTATCAACGTACTCTGAAGCATGGAATCTAGCTGGGCAATGCTGGGTCCGGCATCATGAGTATGGCCATCGGGAGTTAGGTCTTGCTGCGCGCCCAGGGGAAGTAAGGTGGCAAAGATCAAAAGGCCGGCTAATGTTGCTTTTTTCTTCTTAAGCTTTTCCAGAGAATTGCCAAGGAACTTAAAACGCGTTTTTCCAAAGAACATAATTCCCAACAATCCTATGTAGAGTAAGAAATACCCAATATATGTGATCCAGGTACCTGCCCGGTCATGATTAACAGAAAGTACGGTGCCTTTTTCATCCGGATCAAAACTGGCCTGAAAGAATCGATACCCTTTATGATCCAGAACATGATTCATATATATATCGTAATCAAAAGGTCGTTCATCCTCTACCGTGATCTTGCTCATAAAAGAAGCATATGCCTTCTCGGTTCCCGGATACTTTTCTGCAATGAAATCGTTTAGCTTAATGTTAAAAGGCAATTCGTATACTTTGGACCCAAATGCGAGGGTAAAGTCGAGCCCACCCACTGTAAATTTATCAGTGTAATTACTACTGCCTTTTCCCCCGAGCACAGATTTTTGAACCGTCTCTCCATTTGTTGAGATCTCAACTATGAAGGCGTCTTTTAAATTTGGCGTTTTCTCCTCTTCGGGTACTTCTATTACACCATATTTTCCTTTGATCACCGGTTCCGGTATCACAATTTGCATGGATCCAATGCTATAAAGAGACCGCAATTGCAATGTTTGCAGGCTGTCTTTGACAAGGTTACCCTGGAACTGATCTGCCATTCGCATAAAAGAGCCTTCAAAAGGCGAACTGATCTGATAAGTATCGCCTTCCGTAAAAATATTGATGGCCCCTTCTGTTTCCTTATTTAAGGTAAAAAGCACGTTGTGAATATTCGCAATTTGCCCATCGGCAATATAATGTTCATGGCGGTTGCCATCACCTGCTTCTACGATCTTTAAAAAAGAAGTTCCATTCTCATCCGGGATAAGGCCTTCTTTAGCGCCTTGAATAAAGCCCACGTAGGAAACGCTGAAATCTTGCCCATTAAAATCTTTTCGCCAGGGCAAGGTAGATTGGATCCCTTCCGGGGTAACAATGAGGTCTTCCTGTAATGGCTTACGTTTCAGTTCACCGTCTATTTCTCCATCTACCAAGACAGTAAAATAAGTTTTGTCTGAATAAAAAACCTTTTCGCTATTGCCCTCTCGAATAGGCATCATACCTTCAAATCCAATATAACGAGTAACTCCTGCACCAATAATGATAAGGATCCAGGAAAGATGGAGAATTAATACAGGCCATTTTTCCCATTGCAGCAACTTGTAGCGAAACATGTTACCACTAAAGTTTATGACAAAAAATATCATAATGACCTCAAACCATTTGGCATTGTAGATCCAGATCTTAGCTGTTTCTGTGCTATACCAACTTTCCACAAAAGTTCCTATGGCCATGGCAGCTGCAAATACCAGAAAGAGGACAGCCATAAGC
>JABDQS010000278.1 GCA_013042125.1 Eudoraea sp. | reverse complement strand
GGTATACGCTTACCGCCAATGCCCCTGAGACCAAGGATAACGATTTTACCTGGGCCGATTTTCAGGCTCGGAACAACAATGAACTGGTTGCCATCTTCGGGAATTTTGTAAATCGCGTGGTGGTCCTTACTCAAAAATATTATAAAGGTGTGGTGCCTGAGGCCGGGAAACTGACCAAGACAGATCAGGAAGCCTTCAAGGCCATGCAAGACTTTCCTGCCTCTATTGCCCACTCTATTGAACGCTATCGCTTCAGGGAAGCGGGGCAAGAACTAATGAATCTGGCCCGTTTAGGAAACAAATACCTGGCAGATGAAGAACCATGGAAAGTGATCAAAGAAGATCCGAAAAGGGTGGCCACCATCATGAATACCGCCTTGCAACTAGCTACCGCTCTGGCGGTCCTCAGTGAACCCTTTCTGCCCTTTACCTCTGCGAAACTAAAAAAGATGCTGCGGTTAGAAAATAGCTCACCTTCTTTAGGATGGGAAAGCATTGGGCAACAAACATCGTTACTTCCCTCCGGAAATGTTTTAGGAGACGTTGAATTGTTGTTCCGAAAGATCGAGGATGAGGAGATCGCTGCCCAACTCGAAAAATTAAAAGCCACAAAAAAGTCCAACGAATCTGAAAATAAAAATGTTATGCCTCAAAAAGATATGATCACTTACGAAGACTTCTCCAAAATGGACATGAGGGTAGGGACTATACTGGAGGCAGAAAAAATGCCCAAAACCAAAAAACTCATGGTGCTCAAGGTAGATACGGGAATAGATACAAGAACCATTGTATCGGGTATTGCTGAGCATTTTACAGCCGAGGAGGTAATAGGAAAAAAGGTAACCGTACTCGTAAACCTTGCACCCAGACCATTGCGGGGTGTGGATAGCGAGGGAATGATCCTCATGACCGAAAATGAGGAAGGTAAACTGGTATTCCTGAATCCTGACCATGCTGGTGTTGGCAATGGAGCTACAATAAGCTAGGTACAAAAAAACGGACTCCCTTTGGTAGAATAAATTATTGAGGGAATAGTGAACGATAATAAATTTGTATCTGACATCAAGGAAGTGAAACTCCAGTAAAAAGTGCTGAAAATAGCCTATCATCCTGTTTATAAGCATCCTTTGCCCGAAGGACACAGGTTCCCCATGATCAAATATGAACTTTTGCCACAGCAATTGTTACATGAGGGCACTTGTAGTTCGGAGAATTTTTTTAAACCGACGATCCCCAATGATAAGTACATCCTGGCGGTCCATGACCCCGATTATTTTTACGATCTGCTCAATATTAAAATTTCACCAAAAGAAGCCAGAAAAATTGGTTTTCCGCTAAGTGAGATCCTGGTAGAAAGAGAACGTACCATAGCTGATGGGACCATGAAAGCGTGCGACTTTGCCCTGGAAAATGGGATTGCCATGAACATTGCCGGCGGCACACACCATGCCTATACCAATAGGGGCGAAGCATTTTGTATGCTGAATGACCAGGCTATAGGAGCCAGGTATCTGCAAACTGTAGAGAAGGTGAAAAAAATCCTGATCGTAGATCTGGATGTACATCAGGGAAACGGCACTGCCGAGATCTTCCGGGGAGATAATTCGGTCTATACCTTCTCAATGCATGGTGCCGGTAATTACCCGTTTAAAAAAGAGATCTCTGATCTGGATATTTCCTTAAAAAAAAACACTTCAGATAAAGAATACCTGTCTGTTTTAAAAAAAACACTCCCTCAACTGATAGAACAGCAGCAACCAGATTTTATTTTCTATCTCTGTGGAGTAGATGTGCTTGCCACCGACAAACTGGGTACTCTTGGGATGTCGTTGGCAGGATGTAAGCAGCGGGATGCATTTGTACTTGAGGCCTGCCGGGAATACGGCATACCGGTGCAATGTAGTATGGGAGGTGGTTATTCTGAAGATATTAAGTTAATCGTGGAAGCGCATGCCAATACCTTTCGACTTGCGCAGGAAATATTTTTCTAGAACCCAACATTCTCACCTCACTTCTTCTTAGAAAGAATTGGCAAATAAAACCTTTTTAATGTCATTGTTCTGCATAAATTGAATTTGTACTTTTAGTAAAAATCAATGACAATGTTGACAAAAAAAATGGAAAACGCCTTGAACGGACAGGTCCGGGTTGAGGCAGAATCGTCACAAGTATACCTTTCCATGGCTTCCTGGGCAGAAGTTAAGGGGCTGGAAGGTATCTCTTTATTTATGTATAGACATTCCGATGAGGAGCGAATGCATATGTTAAAACTTATCAAATATATAAATGAGCGGGGAGGACATGCACAAATAACAGCACTACAAGCCCCTAAAAAGGCCTTTACAAGTTTTCAAAAAATGTTTCAGCAACTCTATGATCATGAAATAGAAGTTTCAAAATGCATCAATGAACTAGTACATGTCTCCCTGGAAGAGAAGGATTATGCTACCCACAATTTCCTGCAGTGGTATGTGGCCGAACAAATTGAGGAAGAGGCTCTGGCAAGAACCATCCTGGACAAGATCAACCTTATTGGAAATGATAAAGGCGGTCTTTATCTATTCGACAGGGATGTACAACGGATTACGGTAGACAGCTCCGCTTCACAGAACGAGGCATAAGTTTTAACAGGTTATTTTTATTAATTCTAAATAAAAATAATTAATTTGGTGCTGTTATTACTTCCAATGGGAAAGAAAAAGAAGAGAAAGAAAAAAGAGAAACGCGCAATTAAAGTTAGAAAAGCTGTGATTTGTGCCATGGACTCAAGGTCATGCAAATCCAAATGCTGCAAAAAATACAAGAAGTGTGAAGCCAAACGTTGCAAGCGTTGTCCTTGTTTTGACCTCCTCCAAAAGGTGGCTTAAAAGTCCTTACTTATTAGTGTTGTGAAGCTATTGTTTCTTCCGTTAAGCGGAAATTTTCTACTACCTTCTTTGTTCCGGTCAGGGCTATCTTCCCCTGAATAGTATAAAACGATGCCTGTTTGTTATATCCTTTGCCATGTTCGCTGGCAATATCGCAGCCCTGCTCATGTTCCAGATAGGATCTTCTTTTAAAGAATATATAGGTTTTGTAAGCCGTATAATTCTCTTGCTTTAAGCTCTTTTCAAAATTACGCTGATCTTTCCAGTAATCCATTTCATCTTCTTCCAGGACAAAAGCAAGTGATTGTTCCTTAAGTGCATCGGTTATGGCCATATTGCCATAGAAATTGGTCTCACTCTCTCCTCCCTTTTCTTCCTGAGGGCGAACAGCCCAGGGAAGGCAGGTCATTAAAATGAGTAAGAGAGTTACACTTCGTTTCATCTGTCCTTATTTATACTCCGTTTCATTCATAGAAACTCGAAATAATAGGATAAAAAAGATAGTAAAACATTTCCTCTAACAATAGAAAAAGGGGCAAAATGCCCCCTTTATCGACCAGATGTTACCTTTTTATTGTTTCCCTAACATCAAAAGTTCATTACACTTGATCTCCGAGATAAAACGCTTCTCACCTTCTTTTGTCTCATACGATCTGTGAATCAATTTCCCCTCTAAAGCTACTTCACTTCCTTTATGAAGGAAATTTTCTACCACATCTGCCAGTTTTCCCCATGCAATAATATTGTGCCATTGGGTGTCCGTGACCTTCTCTCCTTTGGTGTTACGGTAGGTCTCATTGGTCGCAATGGAAAATTTCGCGAGTTTACTACCAC
>JABDQS010000275.1 GCA_013042125.1 Eudoraea sp. | reverse complement strand
GTGGTATACTGATCATTTCGGCTATCATTTACATCTATGTCAAAAAGGAAATTACCTGGTTACCCTTTAGAAAGTCTATTCAAAAAGATCATGAATTGCAGGTGTTCCTCGCACTTTTCTTTTGTTTTGCCGGGGCAATGATCGCCGGATTATTTGGTATTTCGGAGGCCCTGGGGGCCTTTGTTGGAGGCTTGGTAATGCATGCAGGTAAGGCCACCAGGTGGATCCATGATGCTATACATTCATTCAGGATCCTTTTTGTGGCCATATTCTTTATAAGTATTGGAGCCCAGATCAATGTTGAGTTCCTGCTTAACAATCTTCTTCCCTTGGGCCTTGTTCTTATTGCTGTGTATGTGCTAAATCAATTTATAAACACCCTGATCTTAAAGACCTACAACAATTCGTGGAAAGATGCCATTTTTGGTGGAGCCATGCTGGCCCAGATAGGGGAATTGAGTTTTTTAATATGTATTACTGCTCTAAATCTAAATATTCTAACCCAATATGCCTACGATTTCACTATCTCCCTGATCTCCCTTACAATATGCATTAGTCCTTTCTGGATAGCCATAACGGAAAAAATAAGTGCGCGGGGTAAACAAAATATACCTGAAGATAAAACCCTGTTAAATAGATAATAGTATTTAACTTAAAGCTAGAATTAAACGCCTAAACAAAAGATCCATGAAAAAAGAAGAGCATTATCTTGGTCGAAGCGGTTGGTTACGAGCTTCTATTTTAGGCGCGAATGACGGGATCCTTTCAACTGCCAGCATTATTATTGGGGTGGCGGCCGCCTCAACAACAAGAGAACCTATTGTTTTAGCTGGTGTGGCCGGACTTGTAGCAGGGGCGCTCTCCATGGCAGCCGGCGAATACGTATCGGTGAGTTCACAGACAGATATTGAAACCTCGGATCTGGATAGGGAAAGAAAGGAACTCATAGAAATGCCAGAGGCAGAATTAAAGGAACTCGCTCTGATCTATGAAAATCGGGGTCTAACCCCAGAGCTTTCCCTGGAAGTAGCCATACAACTTACTGAACATGACGCTTTAGCGGCCCATGCGAGAGATGAGTTGGGAATTAACAGCATTACCCGGGCACGGCCATTACAAGCTGCTTTTGCGTCTGGGGCCTCCTTTATTTTTGGCGGGGCCCTGCCAGTATTGGCGGCCTTATTTGTTCCGGTGAAACCAATGATCTATTGGCAATATATTTTAGCTACCGCCTTTTTAGCCATCCTTGGAGCGGTAGCAGCCAAAGCCGGAGGGTCTAGCGTTAAAAAGGCTGTATTAAGAATTACATTCTGGGGTACCGTTGCTATGGGTGTTACGGCATATATAGGGCATTTGTTCGGTGTTTCCATGGGCTGAGAAAACGCAGCTTGAGGATTAAGGGTACTGCCAACAAAAAAAGTTGTAGCTTTTAGAGTATTATTATATCAGAATTAAAACGAACACTATGACCATGCCTCGATTCATTAAGAAAAAAAAGCAGGAGATTGGCTTGTCCCCGGATGACCTTCTATTCAGGGGCAAAAAAAAGACCAATGAGGTAGTGCTGCGTATCATTGATTTTGATGAGAATACACTGGAAGAAGATGCCTTAAAGATCGTTAAGGAAGTTCTTAAGTACTCTGAAAAAGATACCGTTACCTGGTTAAATGTGGACGGCCTGCACAATGCAGCTATCATGCGGGAGATCGCAGAAACCTTTGACCTGGATACCCTGGTGCTTGCTGAAGTCATGCATACCCAGGCCAGGCCTCGGGTTATTGAGTATGACAACTGTATCCTTATCACCATAAAAATGATGCAGCAAAACGAAAACTCCGGCCAGATCGTGGTTGAGAATCTTAGCCTTATCCTAACAGGATCAGTGCTGATCTCGTTCCAGGAGAAAAAGGGAGACGTTTTTGAACCGGTTCGTGAACGCATCCGTAAACAAAAAAAGAGGATACGGCACGGAGGAACTGATTATCTGGTCTTTGCTCTGCTCGATATTGTAATAGACAATTATTTGTACGTACTGAGTGTGCTAGGGGAGAAAATCGAAACCCTTGAGGACAACCTGCTGATAAATCCCAATGAATTGGTCATCAATGAGATCAACAATTATAAGCGCGAATTGAATTTCCTTCGGAAAAGTATTAAACCTGCCAAAGAAATGGTATTTGTACTGGCAAAAATGGACTCAGATTTAATTAATGAATCCACCTATGTTCATTTTAAAGAATTGGAAGATAATATTAGTCAGGCTAGCGAAGTTTCAGACAGTTACAGGGAAATACTATCGGACCAGCTAAATATCTATCACACTACCATTAGCAGTAAATTAAATGACGTAATGAAATTCCTGACGGTTTTTTCGGTCATCTTTATCCCCCTTACTTTTATTGCAGGGATTTATGGTACCAATTTCGACGTTTTACCGGAACTGCATTATCAATACAGTTACTTTATTATGCTTGGAGTGATGGTTGTTGTGGCAATTGGCATGCTGTTTTATTTTAAGCGAAACAAATGGTTGTAAAGGATTTTAATATTCACCTAAGGGTAGATATGTGCATTATGCAAAAGACCTTGAAAGAAGAAGAACTTCCCCTATATATCCATCAAGACATTAATATACTTCTCCATGGGAGCTATGAAAAAAACAGATCCACCCATCGTGGTTGAGGCACATTTTGAAAATGGCGCAGAGACACTATGGAAAGCCCTAACCAGCTATTCTGAGATGAAGAAATGGTACTTTGAAGTACTAAAAGATTTTCAACCAGAGGTTGGCTTTAAAACCGCTTTCAGTTTATCTTCAGAAAATAGAATGTTTACACACCAATGGGAAGTAATAGAAGTGATCCCGGAAAAGAAAATTACCTATAGTTGGCGTTTTCTGGAATATCCCGGTGCCTCTACTTCCTGTTTTGAGGTAATTGGTAACCAAAATTCTTCATGGCTGAAATTAACTATCCTTGTACAAGAGGATTTTCCTGCCGGGATCCCTGAATTTAAAAGGGAGAGCTGCATTGGGGGATGGGACTATTTTATTCACGGCAATTTAAAGAAATATATGTCGGATGTATAGCATTTAAAGCAACTGAGAACCGTATTTCAACGATTGGGTATTATAAATGCCCATTTACCAGTATTTCTGTTTACTCTTATGATTCAAAGTGGATCAATATGAAACTAGCGATCATTGGTGGTACCGGAAAAACAGGAAAGGAATTACTAAAACAAGGCCTGGAAACCGGGCATCATATCACGGCCCTGGTTCGTAATCCCAAAAAAGTTAAAATTCAACACCCCAATCTAAAAGTAGTTCAGGGGAATGTCCTGAATACAGCGGATCTGAATGCAATTTTTAAAGGTAAGGAGGCTGTATTATCTGCTCTGGGCCATAAACGATTCATAGGTCCCAGCCATATCCTATCCAGAGGTACGGAAAATATACTTCAGGCAATGGAAAAGGAACAGGTAGCCCGTTTCATCTGTATTACTTCTATGGGGATAAATGACAACCGATTTAAATTAGGACTTTACTACACCTTGTTTGTGATCCCATTCATAATCTTCTTTTACTTTCGGGATAAGGCTAAACAAGAGCGTTTAATCATGGAGAGTAGTGTAAACTGGACCATAGTGCGGCCAGGCCAATTGACCAATGGAAGAAAGAGGACCAATTATCAACACGGCAATCTTGGGAGCTATCTTCTGACAAAAATGATATCAAGGGCCAGTGTGGCCGATTTTATGCTGAAACAACTTTCAAGTTCAACCTATTTGAGAAAAACAGTTTGCATCGTTAACTAGTCCAAAAAGAACCTTTGGGAATTATGTATCTTTAGTTTGTGGCGAAAGCAAATGTTATGTCAGTGCCGGATAGAGACAACCTCAGGGATAAAAAAAGATTATAAGAGAAATACATGAGATTCAAAAAATTGACAGATGATCTTAAGAGCAAAGAACTTCCCGCTGATATCGTTGATAAACTCAATGAAAGAATTGAGATCTTAAATGCCTGCTACCATACTGATAAGGATTTTGCCAGGACCCTTCGGAAATGTCAAAGTTCCATATTGAACACTCTGGAGAAAGAGCTTAAGATGGTACCTAAAAATCATTACCAGACACAATGGATGGGTATGGGAATGGTTGTGTTTGTTATGCCTATAGTTATTGCTTTAAGTGCAGGAATTGATAATTACGGAATGATCGGGGCAGGAATTGCTATAGGAATTGGAATAGGCCTTGCAGTAGGCATGGAGATGGATCGAAAAGCTAAAGACCAGGGAAGGCAACTCAATTTTCTCTTATAAGTGCTTTTATGAGTCTGTTAATTTAAAAAGGCCGCCACTGCCACTTTTATCTTTCTACGAATATGAAAAATCCAAAATGGATACTGGCAATAATCGTTATAGCTCAATTTTGCGGTATCTCTTTATGGTTTGCAGGAAATGGGGTTTTAGATGATCTCAGGGCCAATTTTGATCTTAGTGTGCAGGCAGTGGGTCATCTTACCTCGGCAGTACAGTTCGGATTTATTAGTGGTACACTTTTGTTTGCCATTTTCACAATCGCAGATCGCTTCTCTCCTTCACGCGTTTTCTTCTTTTCTGCATTGGTCGCCGGGATCTGTAACCTGGGTTTATTATGGGATGGCAATACTCTCTGGAGTTTGCTAATTACACGATTTCTCACGGGATTTTTCCTGGCCGGGATCTATCCGGTAGGAATGAAAATATCAGCCGACTATTTTGAAAAAGGTCTTGGAAAATCGCTTTCCTTTCTTGTAGGTGCCCTGGTACTGGGCACTGCCTTACCACATTTGTTAAAAAGCAGTACTTTTTTCAGTAATTGGGTGTGGGTCATTGCAGCAACCAGCGGTTTAGCCTTTCTTGGAGGCTTGATAATTCTACTTTTCGTTCCTGACGGGCCCTTTCGCAAGCGGGGAAACCCATTTAAACTGTTGGCTATATTTTCAATATTCAGAAATCCTGAACTAAAGAGCGCAGCTTTTGGTTACTTTGGCCACATGTGGGAACTCTATGCCTTTTGGGCTTTTATTCCCGTAATGCTAAAGACCTATCAGGATCTGTATGGGAAGGCATTGAGTATCTCTTTCTGGTCTTTCCTTATCATTGGTATTGGAAGTATCGGCTGCGTTGTTGGTGGTTACGTATCACAGCGATTTGGGGTTAAAAGAACAGCCTTCTGGTCACTCCTGCTATCTTGCCTTTGCTGCCTATTGTCCCCTTTCTTTTTCTATATCCCCTACGAGACAATTTTCCTGGGTTTCCTTTTATTCTGGGGTATGGTGGTCATTTCAGATTCACCTTTGTTCTCCACTATGGTGGCGAATAATGCAGATAGTGTTTTAAAAGGATCTGCCCTAACCTTAGTGAATTGTATTGGGTTTGCGATCACTATTTTTAGTATTCAGCTTTTAAACTATTTACAAATTAATTTCTCCCCTACTTCGATGTATACTATACTGGCAATAGGTCCTATTCTGGGCTTGTGGGCATTAAATAGAAAGAGAACTTAGGTCTGGCAGAATCAGAGTTTTTTTTTACTTTAGACAGATAATAAAATCTTCTTAAATACTTTTTAAAATGTACAGATTCTCTCTTCTGATAATGCTCTTCATTGTATTGGCTGCCTGCAAAACAAAGGAAGATACTACCTCTATACAGGAACCAAAGGGCACTGAGAATATAGCCTATCAATGGGGTGAAATGGCACTAACGGCCACAGCCCTTGACACAGAACGTTTTGCTCCAAGACCCACTATCACTTCCCGTTATCTGGGATTAATTTTTACGGCCGTTTTCGATGCCTGGAGCAGGTTCGATGAGAAAGCCATTCCTGTGTACCTGGCCGAGGTACCCAGAATGCCAAAGGACCAACAGAACCTGAACAACAAAGAGATCGCCATCAGTTATGCGGCTTACAGAACCATGTGTGAGTACTATTTTTCAGATAAAGAAATTTTTTCCGAGTTCATGGAGGAACTAGGCCTCGACCCTACAAATGAATCACTTGATCCCTCAACACCCGAAGGTATAGGCAATTTAGCCGCTATGGCAGTTATCAAAGCCCGCCATAATGATGGCGCTAACCAATACGGGGAAGAAGAAGGTTCTGATGGGAAACCATACTTTAACTACGTAGGTTACAAACCTATCAATTCTGCCGATTCGAACATTGATCCCAATCGTTGGCAACCCAAGTATTTTTCAGATGGCAAGGGCGGTTTTTTTGCGCCAGGCTGCCTTACCCCTTATTGGGATAAGGTTAAACCCTTAGCATTAAAAAGTGGGGATCAGTTTCGGCCGGGTCCGCCTCCATTGATAGGAAGCGAACAACTAAAAGAAGAGGTGGCCGAGGTCATCGCCATGCAGGCAAATTTAACGGATCATGATAAAGCTTTGGTAGAATTCATGCGAGACGGACCTCAATCTGTACAGCAAGCCGGACACTGGTTAAAATTTGCACAAGATGTTTCTCGTCGCGATGAGCACACCTTGGATGATGATGTCAAGATGTATTTCTATAATCAGGTAGTAGCCATGGATGCATTTATTGCTTCCTGGGATTCCAAAATGTTTTATGACTACGCAAGACCATATGCCCTGGTTCATGAATATTATGAAGATCAGATCATTAAAGCCTGGGGAGGTGAAGGCAAGGGTATGAAAAATATCAAGGGTCAGGAATGGCGGCCGTATTCCCCGGAGACCTTTCTGTGTCCTCCTTTTCCCAGTTACGTCTCCG
>JABDQS010000274.1 GCA_013042125.1 Eudoraea sp. | reverse complement strand
GTGGTATATAGGTCTGTTGTACTGGAAGAAAAAGACACAACGAAAATTTGCCGAGCCTACTCTATTAAAACGCCTAACCCCCAGCAGGTCTAGCTTTAAAGGAGGCTTAAAATTATTGTTCCTGTTGCTTGGCCTCTCCGGATTGATTCTTGGATTAACCAATCCTAAGATTGGTACTAAATTGGAGACCGTTAAGCGGGAGGGAGTTGATATTGTTTTTGCGATCGATGTTTCAAAAAGTATGTTAGCAGAAGATATTGCGCCTAATAGATTGGAAAAGTCGAAACGCCTTGTATCTGAGATCATAAATCAACTGGCAAGTGACAGGATCGGGATCATAGCATATGCAGGCCAGGCAACACCTCAATTGCCCATAACCACAGATTACGGCGTTGCAAAGATGTTCTTACAGTATCTGAATACTGATCTGTTATCCTCTCTGGGTACTGCTATTGATGAGGCTATTAAATTGGCTACCACCTATTACGATGATGAGGACCAGACCAATAAGGTATTATTTATTATTTCTGATGGGGAAGATCATTCGGATGGACTTGCCATTGATGCGGTAGACCTGGCAATAGAGCAAGGGATCCGGATATTTACAATTGGTGTTGGAAAAGAAAAAGGAGCTCCCATCCCGATCAAAAGAAACGGGATCACCCAGGAACTTAAGAAAGACAACCAGGGGGAAGTAGTAATCACCAAGCTCAATAAAGAAATACTGACAGAAATTGCGGAAAAGGGCAATGGGGAATATATTGACGGGGCTAATACCGATGAGGCGGTAGATAAGATAAAGGAAGCGCTGAACCAAATGGATAAAATGGAATTTGAAGCCAAGCAATTTGCAGATTATAAGGACCAGTTCCAATGGTTTTTGGGTGCGGGCTTATTCTTCCTATTTTTAGACATCTTTTTATTGGACCGAAAAACAAAGTGGTTAAAGAAGTTAAACCTGTTTAATGAGAAAGATCATGAATAAGGGATACACATTTCTATTGGTATTTCTATTAGCTACCTTCACACATGCACAGGAAGAAGTTGCTAAGGAGAAGGAAAAAGCATTAAAAGCCTCTGTAGATCTTACCTGGGAGGCCAATAAAGAACTTTCGGAGAATGAATTTATAAAGGCCGAAGCAGACTATCGCAGGGCCATCTCAAAAAGTGAGGAGAATGTGGTTGCCCCCTATAATTTAGGAACGGCCTATTACAAGAAAGAGAGCTTAGAAGAAGCCTTTGGACGATTTAAAGAGGTAGGGGAATCAGCCTCCGGAAAGCCCGAAAAACATAAGGCCTTCCATAATATGGGCAATGTCTTTATGAAGAATGAAGAGTATGATAAGGCGGTGGAAGCATATAAAGAAGCTCTTAGAAATGACCCGACGGATGAAGAAACCAGATATAACCTGGCCCTAGCCAAAGCATTGGCCGAGCAACAGAAAAACAAGGATGGAGGCGATGAGGATAAGCAGGAACCGGAGGAGAAAAAGGACGACCAGGAGGAGAAGGAGAAAAAAGAAGACGAACAAGACCAAGAACAAGATAACAAAGAGAAAGACGGCGGCGATGAGGAAAAAGATGAGAATAAAGAAGGAGATGGCGAAGAGAAAAAAGAGCAGCCCAAGCAGGGTGAAAAACCGGATGAGCAAAAACAACCCAGAAAAAATCAACTTTCACCCCAACAGGTAAAAAACCTGCTCGAGGCCATGCAGAATGAAGAAAACAAGGTGCAGGAAAAGATGAACGAGAAAAAGGTAAAAGGTCCGAAGGTAAAAAACGCAAAAGATTGGTAGTGATGCATAAACTTACATGTTTGTTGGGTATGCTATTTATTTTCCTGGGGACAACTATATCCTATTCCCAGGACGAGGAGATCGTTGAATTTGATGTTAATCTAAGTAAGGAAAGATTAGGGATCAATGAGCGCCTGCGGGTAGAATTTACCATGAACAAGGATGGTGATAATTTTTCTCCCCCGGATTTTGAAGGTTTTCGCGTGCTGATGGGTCCTTCTCAAAATATTAGTTCTTCGTGGGTGAATGGGGTAAGGAGTTACTCTAAAACCTATTTCTATATTCTTGCGCCAACAGCACGAGGAAACTTTACTATTAAACAGGCATCTATTGTTATTGAGGGTAAAACCTACAAGTCGCTTCCTAAGGAGGTGGAAGTAACGGCTGCGGTGGACAAGCCCAGTGATCAAATGACTGCTGATGATATTGCAGATGAAAGTCTTCACTTGGTTGCTGAAGTTTCGAAAGCCACGCCGTATATGAACGAAGCTATCAGTGTTGTTTACAAACTCTATGTTAGTCCATCTATAAACGTTTCCAATTTCCGTCCCCTGGACAATCCTACCTATAATAATTTCTGGAGTCAGGATATCCCGGTTACCTCCTACAACGTTAAAAATGGAAATTATAATGGAAAATCATACCGTTATGTTATACTAAAACGTGTTGTGTTATATCCTCAGAAAAGCGGCTCACTGGAAATTGAACCCTTATCACTCGATGTAACTCTGGAGGTGCCAACGAACAGGCGAGATTTCTTTGGGGGGCCAATATATGCACAAACCAATAAGACGGTCTCTGCGGGGCAACGTACTATCCGTGTTAAACCTCTGCCATCTGAAGGACAGCCTGATAATTTTAGTGGTGCTGTTGGAAATTTTGAATTTAAAGTTACTACCAGCAAAAAGAATCTTAAGGCTTCTGAATCATTACAGGCCATCGTTCAGGTAGAAGGGAATGGCAATTTAAAACTCTTTCAATTACCCGTTTTGGAAATGCCAGGATCCCTGGAAGTATACGAGCCAGAATTCAATGAAAATGTGAGGACTACCCTTTCCGGGATGCAGGGAAAAGTAAGTAACCAATATACTGTGGTACCTTCTTTTAAGGGCAAATACCCTATTCCTCCTCTCAGTTTTAGTTATTTTGATCCTGATGCGAAGGGCTACAAAACTATCGCTTCTGAAGAGATAATGATCGATGTTATGGAAGGGCCGCTGGAATCTTCTTCAGGAAGTATTGCCGTTGGTCAAAATAACAAACGTGTAGTTCAAAGTACCGGGTCTCAATTCAATTTTATAAAACTGATCCCAAATTTGCGACCCATTAAAGATGGGGTATTTCTTGGTTCACTCCAATTTTACCTCTTCCTTATCAGTCCACTACTCCTTATTCCTTTAGCCATTGTCTTTGGCAAGAAAAGAGAAGCTATTGCCAGTGATGCAGAGGGGAATAGAATAAAAAAGGCCAATAGACTTGCCAGAAAATTCCTTTTCAAAGCAAAAAAGGCCCTGGGAGAAAAAGATGCTTTTTATATCGCCCTGGAGAAAGCACTGCATAATTATCTGAAAGCAAAACTAAAGATTGAAACCTCGGAGTTCGCCAAGGAGAAAATTACATCATTACTTTCTCAAAAAGAAGTAGACACGGATACGACGGAAGGTTTTATCGGCCTATTAAAAAATTGTGAAATGGCAAGATACAGTCCATTTTCCAAGGTTCAAATGCAACAAGATTACAAAAAGGCCAGTGAGGTCATTTCAGCCATGGATAAACAATTATAATCATGAGAAAGTGGGTTTTATTACTATTTGTATTTACCTTTTCCATAGGCATAGCTCAGAACGAAGTATTATTCGATAGTGCCACTAAGGCCTATAATGAAGGGAATTACCAGGACGCCATTGACAACTACCATGAGATCCTGAAGTCCGGGCAACATTCTGCAGAAGTGTATTTTAACTTAGGGAACTCCTATTACAAGGTGAATAAAATAGGGCCCAGCATTTATTATTACGAAAAAGCCCTGCTTCTCGATCCCAATGATATTGAAATATTGAACAACTTGTCCTTTGCTCAAAAAATGACCATCGATGCCATAGAGCCATTGCCACAGACTTCCATATCAAGAATGGTTGGGAGCGTAAAGAATATTCTCACTTTCGATCAATGGGCCTATACTGCTGTGATCTTTATGTTTTTATTTGTTCTTCTATACCTGGCCTTCTACTTTTTTCAATTTGCTGATAAGAAGAGAATCGCGTTTATAGCAAGTATGGCGTGTTTACTTGTTATGGCCATAAGCATATTATTTGCCGTTATTCAATACCGGGACTTCACACAAACCCAGCCTGCCATTATTTTCGCGACCGAGACTGCTGTTAAGGAAGAACCAAATAACAGGAGTAACACACTCTTTGACCTTCATGAAGGCAGTAAAGTTTTTGTAGAAGAAGAATTGAACGATTGGAATAAAATTCGGTTGGCAGATGGTAAAAATGGATGGATCCCAGAAACCGATCTGAGAATTTTAAAAGATTTTTAGTAAATCATTGATACCATTATACAGGTTTTTCCTTATATTTTAATTTCATTTATTTTGTATTTATGAAGTCCTTTATATTCATCATTTTAACTTCTATCTGGATAACAGGAATTCTGGCTCCGCCAGTTCTGCAGCTGTTAGATGTTAACAGACCTTTCGTTTCGATCAATATGAATGAAGAAGAGCCTCAGGAACAAAATAAAAAAGATCAAAGTGAAGAGATCGTCCTATTGAATATTTCAAGCCACCAATCTGTAATCCTTTTTGAAAATAGGAGACGCCCAAATTGGGAACATCATTTTCATTTTTTTACTTTCACTACTGAGATACAACTTCCTCCACCAGAGGTGCAACCGTAGTTTTTCATCCTTTTTATCTTAATTACTAAATAATCCTGAACCCCTGATTGGGGCTTAAAATACTCTTATGTTATGTTTAAAACTATAAAAAACGATTTACCTGCAAGTATTGTTGTTTTCTTTGTAGCCCTCCCTCTTTGTCTTGGGATAGCTCTTGCAAGTGGTGCTCCGCTGTTCTCCGGTTTGATCGCCGGAATTGTAGGTGGAGTAGTAGTCGGTTCCTTAAGTGGTTCTCAAATTGGAGTTAGTGGTCCCGCAGCAGGGCTTGCAGCCATAGTACTCACTGCAATTGGTGCCTTAGGCGGTTATCAGAACTTCTTAGTAGCCGTAGTTCTGGGTGGTGCAATACAGTTAGGCTTAGGGCTTTTAAGAGCCGGGGTCATTGGGTATTACTTCCCTTCTTCCGTAATCAAAGGCATGCTTACTGGGATTGGTATTATAATAATTCTGAAACAGATTCCCCATTTTTTTGGATACGATGCAGACCCTGAAGGAGATTTTGCCTTTTTTCAGGTGGATGGTGAAAACACGTTTTCAGAAATTATTAATACCCTAAACTATATTAGTCCGGGTCCAACTATTGTTGCTGTTATAGGACTTGGCATATTGATCCTTTGGGATAAAGTACTTACTAAAAAGGCAAAGGTATTTAAACTGATCCAAGGTCCCTTAGTTGCTGTTGTTGTAGGTATTGTATTCTTTGTTCTTACCAAAGACAATGAATATTTGTCAATCTCCGGACCGCAACTTGTTAGTGTCCCTATTCCGGATGATGCTGCTTCTTTCATGAATCAATTCAGCTTTCCGAATTTTAGTGTGATCACCCGTCCTGAGATCTGGATCACTGCCTTTACCATTGCTCTGGTAGCAAGTTTGGAAACGCTCTTATGCGTAGAGGCCACGGATAAACTAGATCCTGAAAGAAGGGTGACACCAACGAATCGGGAATTATTAGCTCAGGGTACCGGGAATATCATATCAGGATTGATTGGCGGACTACCTATTACACAGGTAATAGTTCGTAGTTCTGCGAATATCCAATCTGGAGGAAAGTCTAAGATGTCTGCTATTATCCATGGTTTCTTTCTACTGATATCAGTGATCCTCATTCCGCGTTTACTGAATATGATCCCATTATCTGTTCTGGCGGCCATTTTATTTATTGTAGGATATAAACTGGCCAAACCGGCACTCTTTAAGCAAATGTACAATCTGGGGTGGAAACAATTCATTCCTTTTACGGTAACCGTGGGAGGCATCATCTTTACCGATCTTCTTGTTGGTATTGGTTTGGGCTTAGGTGTGGGTATTGTGGTGATCCTGATCAAAAGCTACCAAAATTCACACTTCTTGCATATTCAGGATAAAAGCAATGGGTATCACAAGATAAAAATGACCCTCGCTGAAGAAGTTACCTTTTTTAATAAAGGTGCTATCTTAAAAGAATTAGACGGTATCCCAAAAGATACTTATCTTGAGATAGATGTGAGAAATACGAGATATCTGGACAATGATATCATTGAGATTCTGGAAGATTTTCTATGGAAAGCAAAAGAAAGAAATGTTGAAATTCATTTGATCTCCGAAAAAGGCAACATTGAAAACCCGCCAAGTTTCTTAGAATTTTTCAATCTTCGGCCTAAAACGGCGTAACTTAAACCAATAAATAGATATAATATGAAAATAGAACAAGTATTCAAGAATAATAAACATTGGATCGAAGAGAAATTAAAAACAAATACGAGTTTTTTCGATGACATGGGCAAGGGTCAGAGTCCTGAGATGCTCTATATTGGATGTTCGGATAGTAGGGTAACCGCTGAAGAGGTAATGGGTTTAGGGCCCGGGGAGGTCTTTGTTCACCGGAACATTGCAAATATGGTTATCAGCATAGATCTTAACGCCATGTCTGTTGTAGAATATGCCATTGAGCATCTGAAGGTAAATCATGTGGTAGTTTGCGGGCACTATGGCTGTGGAGGCGTAAAGGCAGCTATGCAGTCGGCAGATCTGGGACTGCTCAATCCCTGGTTACGAAATATCCGTGACGTTTACAGGATCCACAAAAAAGAATTGGATGCTATTACTGATGAGGAAAAGAAATATGAACGCCTGGTAGAACTTAATGTACAAGAACAATGTGTGAACCTGATAAAAACAGCTGCAGTACAAAAAGCATATCGCGATCGTAACTTAAAGGTCTATGGCTGGGTATTCGATATCCATACGGGCAAATTGGTCGATCTGAATATCAATTTTGAAAATATTTTGAAGAACATCATGGAGATCTATCATTTAGACTGACTTTTTAGAATTCTCAAAAGCAATTTTAAGCCAATGATATCCATTGGCTTTTTTATTGAATTAAATCAAGTATCTTAGGAGATACAACAACCTAATCAATTAAATGAAATCACTATTTTCCAATTTCCGGGGAGACCTCCTTGGTGGCATTACCGCCGGTATTGTTGCTTTGCCTTTGGCCCTCGCTTTTGGGGTGAGCTCTGGTCTGGGACCAAGTGCAGGCCTGTATGGCGCAATTTTTATCAGTTTTTTTGCCGCTCTTTTTGGAGGAACCAGTACACAGATCTCGGGGCCAACAGCCCCAATGACGGCAGTGAGTATGATCGTCATTGCAGGGATCATAGCGGTTTATGATGGTAGTGTAGAAAAGGCATTGCCGGCCATTCTTACAGTCTTTCTCCTGGGTGGGCTTATGCAAATTGCCCTGGGGCTCATGGGGATAGGCAGATATATACGATATATTCCATACCCGGTGGTGTCGGGATTTATGACGGCAATTGGGCTGATCATCATCATCACACAATTATTGCCTGCCATGGGGTATTATCCTAGGGAAGACCTAAGCTGGGTAGAACCGTTTAAACCCCAAGCAGAGGAATTGATCCTGGAAAACATACTAAAAGATGAAGCCGGCGAAGGTATTTTAGTTTTGGAGGATTTTCAGGTCACTATTGATAGGGCAGGTGAAATTACAGAGGACGTAATCCTCAAGGAAGCCCAGATCTTGGCTGCTAAGGAAGCCTCAGGGGTTATGGGGGCCATAAGCTTATTACCCAGAGCCTTAAAGAATTTGGATATGCTGGAACTTATTTTGGCTTTCGCCACAATTCTTATCATTTATGTTTTTAAGCGGATCACGTCTGCAATTCCCAGCACACTTATAGCTTTAGTAGTAGTTACAGGTGTAGCCTATGGTTTTGGCCTCAACTACAGGCCTATAGAAACAATTCCGGAGGGTTTTCCACTTCCAAATTTGGAGATCATTACCAATTTTCGGCCTTCGGCAATTACACCCTATATTTTTACAGCATTAACCCTGGCGCTATTGGGATCCATAGATTCGCTCTTAACTTCTGTAGTGGCAGACAATATGACCAAGACCAAACACAAACCAAATAAAGAATTGGTAGGGCAGGGTATTGGAAATAGTATTGCTGCCATCTTCGGTGGGATCCCGGGAGCCGGCGCCACCATTAGAACTGTTGTAAATATTAATGCAGGGGGTAAGACCAAACTTTCAGGGATGATCGCAGGATTGCTTTTGCTACTTATTTTATTGGCTATGGGTCCCGTGGCGTCGCAAATTCCAGCGGCAGTTTTAGCAGGGATCCTGATTACTGTTGGGATAAGTGTCATGGATTATAAGGGATTAAAAGCCATTCCAAGTTTACCACGCGATATTTCAATTGGGCCGCTTAAGTTGAGTTCAGAAGTTATGGTAATGCTTGTGGTCCTTTTCTTGTCTACTTTCTGGAACCTTGTGTATGCCGTGGGTATAGGCCTGGTGATCGCTTCATTAATGTTTATGAAAAAAATGGGGGATCTAACGGCCCATAGGTCCGATGTAAAATCTTTGGCTAAAGAGAAAGCGTGGGCAGATGAGAAGATCTTTCCAAAAGCTCTCAAAGAAAAGGTCTTTATCAAACACATAAAAGGGCCTTTATTCTTTGGTACCACAAGCGACTTCCAGGTCCTGGCGGATCAAATTCCTGAAACGGCTACTTCGGTGATCATACGCCTGGGTAGGATGCAGTATATGGACCAATCCGGTCTATACGCCATGGAAGATGTGTTACAAGACCTGCAAAAAAAGAACGTTATGGTGCTTTTTGTAAATGTCCTGGATCAACCCAGATATATGATGGAACGTATTGATATTATTCCGGATCTTATCCCAAACGAACATATATTTAGAAGTTTTAAGGCCTGTGTAAAGTATATTCTATCCCATCCTGAGGTGACTTCAAAATAAAGATTTCTGCTTTAGAAGGCCAATGTGAACCTAAAAAACGAGTATTTTTGAATGCTGTAATAAACGGATTCATCAAATGATCGAACAGTTAAAAGAACATATAGAGGAAGTAAAGGAATTTACTGCCAATTCTAAAGAAACCATTGAGACATTCCGAATTAAGTACCTGGGTAAAAAAGGGATCTTAAATCAATTTTTTGCCGAATTTAAAGAGGTTCCTAATGATCAAAAAAAGGAATTTGGTAAAACCATCAATGAACTCAAGGAGCTCGCCACAGAGAAAGTCAATTCCCTCAAAAGTAATTTGGAAGCGAAAGTGGGCGAGAAACTGGTGTATGGTGACCTTACACGCCCCGGAGAATCTCTGGAGTTGGGCTCGCGACATCCGATTTCAATCGTAAAGAATCAGATCATTGATATTTTCTCAAGGATCGGTTTTAATGTTTCCGAGGGGCCGGAGATAGAAGACGATTGGCATAATTTTACTGCCCTGAATTTGCCGGAACACCATCCGGCAAGGGACATGCAGGATACCTTTTTTATTCAGACAAATCCGGATCTTTTACTTAGGACACATACATCCTCTGTACAGGTGCGATATATGGAAAGTAACACCCCTCCAATCCGAACTATTTCTCCCGGAAGAGTGTATAGGAATGAAGCCATTTCTGCCCGCTCACATTGTTTTTTCCACCAGGTTGAAGGCTTGTATATAGATAAGGATGTGTCTTTTGCAGACTTAAAACAAACCCTTCAATTCTTTACAACAGAGCTTTTTGGTAAGTCAAAAATTCGTTTGAGACCTTCTTATTTTCCCTTCACTGAACCAAGTGCAGAAGTAGATGTTTATTGGGGTCTGGAGACTGAAACAGATTATAAAATGACCAAGGGAACAGGATGGTTAGAGATCATGGGTTGTGGGATGGTAGATCCCAACGTCCTGGATAATTGTGGTATAGATTCTAAAGAATACTCGGGATTTGCTTTCGGTATGGGTATCGACAGGATCGCTCTTTTACTACATCAAATTTCCGATATACGCCTTCTGAGTGAGAATGATCTGCGCTTCCTTGAGCAATTCAAAAGTGCTTTCTAAATCCTGAACGTGCATTACCGTAATGGAAATCCCTTAGCTGCCCACCAGGGATGCATTTCAATAACCAATCTCCCGGACTGCACCATAGGATCGATATTTGCCAGACTATCTGCGATTGCCAATGTTGGAGTGTTATAAATAGTGATCCCGCGAATATCCCCATCATCACCGAAAGGACCTGAAATATCTGCATACCCCAGCTCATACATTCTTCCAAGGTGGTTGAGGTGTAAGGTTTGTAAACTATCTGCTTCGTTTGCATTCTGAGACCTAACAGGGCCCTTTTTCAAAAAAGCAATAAAATACTGCTGCATCAAGACCGTGTCCCCGGTTTTAGGGTCTACATAATCGAAGATCTCGTACCCTTCCTCTGCAAGTGCTTTCTTTAGCTGAGCCGTAGTTAAAGAAGTTTCTTGCTCTTTGATCAGTGCAGGATCAGAATTTCCCGTTCCTTTACATCCAAAGACGAACAAGACAAAAGCTATTAGAAAGAGAGTATTTTTTACTTTTTCCATGATGAATATGGGTTTTTACTTAATTGTGAATTATAATATTTTGGGTCTCCTGTAACTTCTTTACCCAACCACCCGGGTTTTAAGATCGTTTCATCTGCATCTTTTAACTCAATCTCTGCAATAACAAGACCTTTATTCTGAGCGAGAAACTCGTCAACCTCTACCACATGTGAACCGCTTTTTACAAGGTATCTTTGTTTGTGTATCACCCCTTTTTCACATATTTCTAAAAGACCTTTTGTTTCTTCTAATGAGATCTCACGCTCCCATTCAAAACGTGTGGTACCATCGGGATCTGTTTTTCCCTTTACCGTGATAAATCCTTTTGGTCCGGACAGTCGCACCCGTACTGTGCGCTCCGGATGTGTACTGAGAAACCCCTGAATGATTTCTTCGTTGGAAAATGCTTCTGTCCTGTAGGCATTGGAAGTGACCAAATATTTTCGTTCTATCTCAATCATGCTGGGCTATATTCACAATTTCATCTGAAGGGATCCTGTTTTTTGAATAGCTGTTATTTGCCAGCCATATCATTGACCTGGCAATGGTTGCAGGTTGTATGGAGCGATATTTCTTCAAAGGACCCAGAAGTAACGCATTAAGAACAGAGAACAGCTTCTTAGCGATCCATTCTCCTGCGCGGCGTTCATCTCGTTGTCCTCCAATGATAGAAGGTTGAAGAATATACGTATGAGGTATTCCTTGCTTTAAAACTGCTTCTTCCATTTCCCCTTTGATCTTATTGTAAAAAATTGAGCTTTTTGCATCCGCACCAAGTGATGAAATTACAAGGAAGGTATCTATTTTATTTTCTGAACATAATTGTGCTGCAGCCAATGGAATTCCATGATCTATGTTCCTGTATCTTTCCTTATCGGGCGTTTTGGATTTCGTAGTACCGATACAGCAATGCACTTCATCTGCCTTAAAATCTAACTTAAAGTTTGACAATGAAAGAAGATCTCCCAAAAATTCTTTCAACTTGGGATGGCTTTTCTGTGAAGGTGATCTCGAAAAGATCTTGATGCTTTCGTACCTGTGGTCTTCCAACAATTCATTTAGTAACAGGCCTCCGGTGAGACCAGTTGCTCCCAGAATGATGGCACTTTTCTTTGACCCCTCCATAAAACTAAGATATGACTTAAATTTGTTTATGCAGTACGATTTCCCCCTACGGAAAATTATTCATGTTGATATGGATGCGTTTTATGCCTCCGTGGAACAATTAGATCATCCGGAACTCAAGGGAAAACCTGTAGCAGTTGGAGGAGGAGCCGCAAGAGGCGTAGTAGCTGCGGCCAGCTATGAGGCTCGCAAGTTTGGTGTAAAGAGTGCAATGAGTGGAATACTCGCCAAAAAAAGATGCCCGGAACTTATCTTTATAAAACCACGCTTTGATCGCTACAAGGAGATCTCCCGGAAGATCAGATCTATCTTTTACGACTACACTCACTTAGTAGAACCACTTTCTCTGGATGAAGCGTATTTGGATGTGACCATTAATAAAGTGGGGAATCCTTCTGCTACCCTGATCGCCGGTGAGATACGTGAAAGGATTTTTGAAGAGCTTGGATTAAGGGCATCTGCTGGCATTTCCATTAATAAATTCATCGCCAAGGTGGCCAGCGATATCAACAAACCCAATGGTCAAAAAACAGTGAATCCGGAAGAAGTAATACCATTCCTTGAAGGTCTGGATATTAGGAAATTCCATGGCGTTGGGAAGGTGACGGCAGATAAGATGTACCAACTTGGTATTTTCACCGGTCTAGATCTTAAGAATAAAACAGAGGATTTTTTAGAAGCACATTTTGGTAAAAGCGGCTTGCATTATTTTCAGGTTGTTCGCGGAGTACATCTGAGTGCTGTAAAACCACATCGCATTCCAAAGTCCTTGGGAGCTGAACGTACTTTCAGTGAAAATCTCAGCAGTGAAATTTTTATGAAAGAGCGATTGATGCACATTTCTGAAGAGTTGGAAAAGCGTATTAAGAAATCTGCTGTGGCCGGGAAAACAGTTACGCTAAAAATAAAGTATAGTGATTTTACCCTGCAAACAAGAAGTAAGACACTCCCCTATTTTGTCTCAGATCAGAAGCTGATCTTGAACACGGCCCTGGAGCTTTTGTATCAGGATGCCTTGGATAATTCAGTACGCCTTCTGGGGATATCCCTTTCTAATCTGAACAGCAGTAAGGAAGCTGTTAAAGAAGAAGTTTCCGTACAATTGAAATTCGATCTTTAAGCTTAGAAACTACAGGTCTCTATTTCGGTAACCCTTAGGGTATTAACCATTCCTTTGGCTTTGATCGGCATAGCCGCAAGGCTTATTAGCATATCGCCGGTATCCAGAAACCCTTTCTGACACGCTATCTTATTAACGTCTTCTATGGTTTCGTCAGTAGACACAAATCTGTCATAATAAAACGCCTTAACGCCCCAGAGTAAATTTAGCTGAGTTAGAATTCGTTTATTGGAGGTAAAGACAAGTATATGAGCACTAGGTCTCCAGGCAGATATTTGAAAGGCCGTATAGCCACTATTGGTTAGCGTTGAAATAGCTGTTGCTTTTATCTCATTGGCCATAGTAGCAG
>JABDQS010000266.1 GCA_013042125.1 Eudoraea sp. | reverse complement strand
GGCCTGAAATGGTTGCAGCAGGTAAAAAAGGAAACCGGAATAAAGACCGCTACCGAAGTGGCCAACAGGACCCATGTGGACCTGGCCCTGGAACACGACATTGATTTGTTGTGGATAGGTGCCCGCTCTACGGTGAGTCCTTTTATCGTTCAGGAAATAGCAGATGCCCTGGAGGGGACAGATAAAATAGTATTGGTAAAAAATCCTGTAAATCCGGATCTTTCTTTGTGGTTAGGAGCGGTAGAGAGACTGCATACTGCCAATATAAAGAATCTTGGGGCAATTCATCGAGGCTTTTCTACCTATGAGAAATCGAAGTACAGAAATATCCCTGAATGGCAATTGGCCATTGAATTACAAACCAGGTTTCCCGATCTGCCTTTGATCAATGACCCCTCGCATATTACCGGAAAACGGGATATGGTCTTTGATATTTCCCAGACAGCTTTGGATCTGAATTTTGACGGACTTATGATAGAGACACATTTTGATCCGGACAATGCCTGGAGCGATGCCGCACAACAAGTAACGCCTAAAACACTCGTACAGATCATGGAAGATTTAAAAATCAGGAAGGAAACGGACCAGGAAGAGGAGTACAGAAGCAAACTGAACAATCTTAGGGCGCAGATTGATATTATTGATAATCAACTGATCGATATGTTAGGAAAACGAATGAATGTTTCCGACGGCATCGGACAAATTAAGAAACAACGCAATGTTGCCGTGTTACAAACAAATCGATGGAACGCCATCCTTGGTAAAATGATCCTGGAAGGAGAGTCTAAAGGGCTTAGTGAAGAATTCGTACTAAAAATGTTCAAGGCCATTCACCAGGAATCTATCAATCACCAGGAGAAAATAATTAATAGTTAAAAAGCGCAGCAAGAACTGTAACATTTTTTTCTTAGAATAGTCTTTAAGCAAACACTAAAGTATAGATCATGAAAAAAGTAGTATTGTTAGCAGTCATCTTGTGTGGCGTGAATGTCTTTGCCCAGCGAATTGTTGACAGAGAAGTAGGTGAATTCAATGAGATCAAGGTATATGACCTGATCGAAGTAAACCTGATCAAGGGAGATGAAAATCGTATCTTAATTAAAGGAGACAATGTAGATGATATTCAATTTGTGAACAAAGACGGAGTCTTGAAACTTAGGATGCAATTGGAAAAAAAGTTTCAGGGAGAAGATACTTTGATCGAGGTGTATTATACGGATATTGATATAATTGACGGTAATGAAGGAGCAAAGATCGTGTGTAATGAGACCATCGAAAAAGATAGATTGAATGTGAAGGTTCAGGAAGGAGCTCAGGTAAAAATAGGGATGGACGTAGAACAATTAGATGTCCGTGCTGTTACCGGGGGCATAATAGAGGCCTCAGGTTTGGCTAAGAACCAGGTGATCGTAGTAAATACAGGAGGCATATTTGAGGGTAAGGAACTAAAAACATCCTATACATCAGTAAAGGTCACGGCAGGAGGAGAGGCCACCCTAAGTGCAACAGATAAAGTAGACATCAATGTCAGAGCCGGAGGCGATGTCTATGTTTATGGAAATCCCAAGGAAGTGAATAAGAATACTCTTGCAGGAGGTAGAATTTATATTAAGGATTAGCTGAAATTAGTATCTTAGAAAAAAACCCTGATCTATGTGATCAGGGTTTTTTTGTTGTAATAGTGTCCTGGTACTTTATTGAATAGAAAAATCAAAAACTGACTGATTGTCTCTGCCCTGAGGTACCGCTCCCTGATAAATGAAGCAATATTCCCCGGGTTCCAGGGTATCTGGTGTTACTTTAAATTTATTTCCTTCGATGGTCTCAATATTAAAGTTGAGTGCATATTTAGGGTCAATGCCACTGCTACTTGTGATCCAACTATTCTTGCCTGTAATGATCTCCCTTAAATTCTTCCTTTCCTTGACCGTTAGTCTTACCAGTACAAATTCATTTGGATTACTTGCCATTCGAAACCACCAGTTGAAGATACCTGTTTCACCGCCCTGGTTGTTTTGCATATTATCGACATCCGTAACACTGGGATCAAAGATAAAAGTGAATTCAGGAGAGCTGGTAGATAATACATTGTTTGATTTAGTTCCCGGAAGTTGTGCTTTCTCCTTGGAGTTGATCAATCCGGAAACTAGTTTTTGTGCTGCTGCATTCGAATTTGCTCCCGAAAAAACACTTGGTTGAATGATCTCCTGTTCCCCCTGTAAATTTGTGTAGTAGATTCCTGTTTTGGACTTAGTATTTTGTCTGGACTTGGCCATTATCAGGGATAAGACCTCAGACGATACCCCGGCATCTTTCATTTCTCCGAGAGCGGAAATAGATGCATCAAATTTTACATCGGAGTTGTTGATCTTATCAATGATCATAAAATCATCAAATCCCAATTCCACCATCTGAATCACAGATTCGTTGGTAATTGTTTCCTGGGCTAAACCTAAGGAAGCTAAAGAGAGGAAAAAGAGCAATAAAAGGTTTCTAAGTGTTTTCATTTTGTGGTTATTAGGTTTTTCTTCTTATTAAAGGTCACCTAAATTACAAAATATTTTCACTGCTTCGTCCTCTATCTTTTAAATATATAACGGGTAATAAAAATACCTTGTCCGTCTCCTTTACCGCCTTCACTTTCTACGGCACTGGTAACAAAAGCCAGTTCCCATCCTTCTGAGATCATAGTATTGATCATAGAAGTAATTATTGCATCATTGGCAGCTATATTTTGAAAACGAATACCCCCAAGGTTGTAAAAGTTGAGCAATTTTGTCTCTTCAAAATTTTTCACTCTGATCTCACTTCTGTCAGATTTATTACGGGTATTGTCTTCTTCAGTTTGGACGCTGGTAAATTCCATATAATCCTTGTCTTCCTGCGCATTAATAATCCTTGATCTTCCCATTCCATTAGGAACAATAGATTCTACACTGGTAATAACTTTAAATTCCTGTGCTTCAAGACCTGTTACAAATGTGAAGGCCAGGACTAAGAACAAAATACTTTTTTTCATAAGAACTACTTTTTAATGATTACTAATCCTATTAACACATTAAAGATAACTGTTCGTCTAAAAGGAATATTGTTTCTTTGTAAGGAGATATGAACAAGAATGGAAGGCACTGTTTATAAGTCTACGGGAAGCTGGTATACGGTAAAAACTCCGGAGGGGCACTTTATTGAATGCCGTATCAAAGGAAAGTTCCGGATCAAGGGGATCAAAAGTACCAATCCTATTGCCGTTGGGGACAAGGTAACCTATGAACTGGAGGAAACCGGAGATACCCCTTATGGAGTCATCCATAAAATAGAAGACAGGCAAAATTATATAATTAGGAAATCAGTTAAGCTTTCCAAACAAACCCATATAATTGCTGCCAATATTGACC
>JABDQS010000128.1 GCA_013042125.1 Eudoraea sp. | reverse complement strand
GGCCCGGATTTGAGGAACACCCCAACCATGAGGTGGCTAAAAGCCAGATGAGTGATTATGGCGGTATGATATCCTTTATTCCCAAAGGGAGTAACTTCAGGGAAGCGGTACAAATTGTTGAAAAACTGAAGGTCTTTACCCTCGCAGAATCACTTGGGGGAGTAGAGAGTCTTGCCGGGCATCCTGCCAGCATGACCCACGCCAGTATCCCGAAAGAAGAAAGGGAAAAGAGTGGTGTAGTAGATTCACTTATCCGTTTGAGTGTTGGAATAGAGGATGTTAGCGACCTGATTGCAGATCTTGAACAGGCTATTGGGTGAGTATTTTATCAAATTGATAAAAAAAGACCATTTAATTGTTTAAATACTATAATTTTGCGCAAATATTGATAATTTAACAACAGCCAAAATTAATTAAGAGCATATGGAAGCAAAAATCAAAGCCTTCATGGATGAGGTATCGGAGCGAAATGGCCACGAACCGGAATTTATCCAGGCAGTACAGGAAGTAGCAGAAACTGTTATCCCGTATATCGCCCAACATGAAATTTACAGCGGAAAGAATATCTTGCTGAGAATGGTGGAACCGGAACGGTTGCTTTCATTCAGGGTGGCATGGGTAGATGATGATGGGGAGATACATGTTAATCGCGGATACCGAATTCAGATGAACTCAGCCATAGGGCCTTATAAAGGCGGACTGCGTTTTCATCCAACGGTAAATGCCAGTATTTTAAAATTCCTGGCTTTTGAACAGGTATTCAAGAATAGCCTAACTACCCTGCCCATGGGTGGAGGGAAAGGCGGATCTGATTTTGACCCGAAAGGAAAATCGGATGATGAGGTGATGCGTTTTTGCCATTCCTTTATGACAGAACTATGCCGGCATATAGGTGCCAATACGGATGTACCTGCCGGGGACATTGGTGTTGGTGCCCGTGAGATAGGCTTCCTTTTTGGGATGTATAAGAAGATCCGGAATGAGTTCACCGGGGTGTTAACCGGGAAAGGTCTTTCCTGGGGTGGATCAAAGATCAGGCCCGAAGCAACAGGTTATGGCACCGTATATTTTGCCCAGAGCATGTTAAAGACCAGGAATGAAGGTATGAAAGGAAAAACGGTTGTTATCTCCGGGTCAGGAAATGTGGCTCAATTTGCTGCGGAAAAGGTGATCCAGTTAGGAGGGAAGGTATTGACACTTTCGGATTCCGGAGGGTACGTTCATGATAAGGACGGAATTTCAGCTGAAAAATTAGCGTATGTAATGGACCTGAAGAATAATAAAAGAGGTCGTATCTCCGAATATGCAGACAAATATAAGTCGGCCAGCTTTCATAAAGGGGAAACTCCCTGGGAAGTAGCCTGTGATATTGCCCTGCCATGTGCTACACAAAATGAACTGGATGGAGATGGAGCAAAGGCACTGATAAAGAACGGATGTATCTGTGTGGCTGAGGGAGCCAATATGCCTTCTATGCCCGATGCGATCCACGCCTTTCACGAAGCTAAGATCTTATTTGCACCCGGAAAAGCATCGAATGCAGGTGGAGTTGCCACCTCCGGTCTGGAAATGTCGCAAAACTCTTTGCGTATCAGCTGGACACGAGAAGAAGTGGATGAGCGTTTAAAAGGGATCATGGAAGACATACACGATTCCTGCATTGAATATGGAAAAGAAGAGGATGGCTATTGCAACTATGTGAAAGGAGCAAATATTGCCGGCTTTGTTAAAGTAGCGGATGCTATGTTAGCCCAGGGGGTTATTTAAGAGATATCCGATAAATCATCATAGCCCTCTGAGCATTCCTCAGGGGGCTTTTTAGTATCTTTGGATCCCAACCTAGGACCTATGCGCGTAACTACCGGAGCCATCGTACTATCTTCCCTTAAATATGGGGACACAAGTATGATAGTAAAGGCATTTACAGAATCTGACGGACTTAAAACTTATCTGCTAAAGGGCATACTGGGTTCTAAGAAAGGAAAGCTTAAAGCTGCCTATTTCCAGCCTTTGATGCAATTGGAGATAGTGGCAATCCACAGGAACAAGGGTACAATGGAGCGCCTGCAGGAAGTGAAAAGTACCTATCCTTATCAAACTGTACATACTGATGTCGCCAAAAACGCTGTTGCTTTTTTCCTCTCGGAGATGTTGGGCAATAGTATACACGAAGAAGAAAGGAATGAAGGCTTGTTTAGATTTCTGGAAGCAGCCTTCCAATGGCTGGACAATCATGATCAAATAGCAAATTTTCATCTGTATTTCTTACTGGAACTTTCAAAGTATTTTGGCTTTTACCCTGATATTACTTCAGGAAGATCTGCCTATTTCGACTTGCAGAACGGACAGTTTATACCTCTTCCCGGAATCTATCCAATGTTAACAGGGGATGAATTAGACCATTTTATAGCCCTCTTAGGCATAAATTTTGATGCGATCCATACGATCAGGATAGGGAAAGAAGAGAGACAGGCACTGTTGCAAAAGATTGTCCTTTATTTTGAATTACATTTGCACGGTTTTAGAAAACCCAGATCCCTGGCAGTATTGAACGAAGTTTTTAGCTAAGCATGCGCTTAATTATCTTTTTTGGATGGTTTTTTATTGTTTCCGGTGGATGGTCACAAGAAATAACGGTATTGGATGCAGACACAAGACAGCCAATAGTCAATGCGGTGCTCTATAATTCAAATAAGTCAAGAACTGCCCTGACCGATTTCGATGGAGTCTGTGATCTTTCAAAGTTCAATGGCACGGAGCGCATTACAATTAGTCATATCGGCTATCAGGCCAGGACGGTGACTAAAACTCAACTTCTGAAGCGCGGGAAGCGTATTTTCCTGATGCCTCAAACAGAACAACTAGATGAGGTGGTGATGTCTATCTCAAAATGGGAACAACAGAAAAAGGACATTCCACAAAAGATCACATCCATCAGTGCACAAGCCATTGCGTTTACCAATCCACAGACCGCAGCAGATCTTTTGCAGAACAGTGGGCAGGTATTTGTTCAGAAAAGTCAGCTTGGCGGTGGAAGCCCTATGATCCGGGGATTTGCTACCAATAGACTGGTGTTATCGGTAGATGGAGTGCGAATGAACAATGCGATTTTCAGAGGGGGGAATATACAGAACGTTATTTCTATAGACCCATTTACCATTAAGAATACGGAAGTAATATTTGGTCCGGGATCTGTAATATATGGTAGTGATGCCATCGGAGGGGTAATGAATTTCCTTACTCTGGAACCTCATTTCTTAAGACGGGATTCAGTGGTGGTTTCAGGAAATGCCAACGGCCGGTATGCTTCTGCCAATAGCGAAAACACTCTTCATGCCGATGTGAACATTGCTTCCGAAAAATGGGCATTTTTAAGCAGTCTTACGTACAATAAATTTGATGATCTTAGAATGGGGAGTCATGGCCCCGACCGGTATTTGAGAGATAGCCTGGTAAAACGACAAGATGGAACGGATGTCTTGATCTCCAATGAAAATGCGAGAAAGCAGGTGCCAACCGGATATAATCAGATCAATCTTTTGCAAAAGATATCTCATAAACCTTCTAACAACTGGCAATATGATCTTGGACTTTATTTCTCAGAAACTTCCTCATATTCCAGATACGACCGTTTGATCAGACCGGATAGTGACGGATCCGGATTGCGTTCTGCAGAATGGTACTACGGACCTCAAAAATGGTTTATGTCGAATCTTCAGGTCTATAATAATGCACGAAATAAATTTTACGACGGTGTAAAACTTACTGCTGCCTATCAATTTTTTGAAGAAAGTAGAAACGACCGGGATTTTCAGGATGCAATTCTAAACAAAACAAAAGAGAACGTGGACGCCCTCTCCACTAATATAGATTTTGAGAATAAAAAAATAGGTGATCTTCGTCTGTATTACGGGGGAGAATACATATACAATAAAGTCCATTCGGAGGGAAGTCAGGAAAATATAGAGACCGGTTCACAGAACAGGGCGGCCTCTCGATACCCTGATGGTGCTAGTTGGCAAACGCTGGCAGGCTATATTAATGCAGAATACAAAACAAAGCCCAATCTAACCTTGCTGGGCGGCATCAGGTACAGCCATGTATGGATCAACGCAGATTTTGACCCTACTTTTTACGCCTTCCCTTTTACAAGTACTACGCTGAATAACGGGGCACTAACAGCTAGTTTGGGATTAAGCTGGTTTCCCAATCAATCGCTTCAATTTACACTTAATGGATCTACCGGATTCAGGGCACCTAATATAGACGATATTGGGAAGGTGTTCGATTCAGAACCAGGTTCTGTCGTAGTACCCAATCCACAGTTAGAACCGGAGTATGCATACAATATTGAGGCGGGTATAAAGAAGAACTTCAAGGACAAAGCTGTGCTACGTGGGGCCGCATTCTACACCTACCTGGTGGATGCGCTTGTACGGAGAGATTTTACTTTTAACGGCGAACGAGAGATCCTTTTCAATGGGGAATTAAGTAATGTGCAAGCAATTCAGAACGCAGCAAAGGCGTATGTTTATGGGTTTGAATTTGGAGCCGAAGTATTCCTTAGCAATGAGCTGCAGCTTACAGCCAATTTAACCATTACAGAAGGTATTGAAGAGGACGATAGCGGGGAAGAATCGGCCGCAAGACATGCAGCACCTACATTTGGGGATTTCCATGTAATATGGATACTTCCCAGACTAAGAACAGATCTTTTTCTCAATTATAACGGAGAGATCTCCTTTGACGATCTGGCCTTTACAGAACGCAGCAAAGAATATCTCTATGACCTCAATGCCAATGGCGATCCATATGCTCCTTCCTGGTATACGCTTAATATACGTTCGCAGTACAAGATAAGTGAAAGGCTAACTACCTCCCTTACGTTAGAAAATATGACGGACCAACGGTACAGATCTTATTCCTCAGGGATCAGTGCACCGGGCATCAATCTGATCATGGGAATTGGTTATAGATTTTAATAACGGATTTAATGAAACATTATCTACTAATCGATCATAGCCTCTGAATTGAGAAAAAAGCCCTTTCTTACTCTTTTTACACCTATTTGGCACGCTTCCTTTTTTTGAGTATGTCAGCAACTTTTAGCTAAAATTCACTAATTTTGCCACCTTAAAATAGGTCTAAGGAAAGGCATTATGAAATTTCAGGAATACAAAGGATTGGATTTATCAAATATTGGAGAGGAGATCCTCCAATTTTGGAATACCCATCAAATTTTTGAAAAAAGCATTTCCACAAGGGAAGGCAAGCCTAATTATGTCTTTTACGAAGGGCCACCTTCTGCCAACGGGTTACCCGGTATACATCACGTAATTTCCCGCACCATAAAGGATATTTTCCCCAGGTACAAAACCATGAAAGGCTATCAGGTAAAGCGAAAGGCCGGCTGGGACACCCATGGTTTACCTGTAGAATTGGGTGTTGAGAAAGAACTGGGGATCACCAAGGAAGATATTGGTGTCAAGATCAGTATAGAGGAATACAATGCAGCTTGTAAGAAAGCCGTAATGCGCTATACGGACGTATGGAATGACATGACCCAAAAAATGGGGTATTGGGTAGATATGGAGGATCCGTATATCACCTTTAAATCCAAATACATGGAGTCTGTTTGGTGGCTGCTTAAAGAGATCTATGACAAAGGGCTCATGTATAAAGGCTATACTATACAGCCTTACTCTCCCAAAGCAGGGACCGGCTTGAGTTCTCATGAGTTGAATCAGCCCGGTACCTATCAGGATATAACAGACACCACGGTAACAGCACAGTTCAAATTAAAAAAACAAGGCCTGCCATCTACCTTAAAAGAAGTAGAGGGCGATATTTTCCTGTTGGCCTGGACCACTACTCCATGGACGCTTCCGTCCAATACCGCATTAACAGTTGGCTTAAAAATAGAATATGTTCTGGTGCAGACATATAATCAGTACACCTTTGAGCCAATAAATGTGATCCTAGCAAAAGCATTGGTGGGAGAACAATTCAAAAGAAAATTTGAGGAAGTAAATTCAGAGGAAGATTTACGAAAATATAAGGAAGGCGATAAAAAAATTCCTTTTAAAGTATTGCTTAATATCAGGGGAAAGGAATTAGTAGGGTTACGGTACGAACAATTATTGCCGTATGCGCTTCCTTACGAAAATCCACAAAATGCGTTCAGGGTCATAGCAGGTGATTTTGTTACCACAGAAGATGGAACCGGGATAGTTCATACAGCACCTACTTTTGGAGCGGATGATGCCATGGTGGCAAAGCAGGCCAAGCCGGAGGTGCCCCCATTATTAGTGTTAGATCAATATCAGAATCCGGTGCCTCTTGTGGACCTTCAGGGAAAGTTCAGACCGGAAATGAAGGAATTGGCCGGAAAGTATGTGAAGAATGAATACTATGAAGATGGGAAAGCTCCTGAAAGGTCGGTAGACGTTGAATTAGCCATAAAACTAAAGGAAGAGAACAGAGCCTTCAAAGTAGAAAAATACCTTCACAGTTATCCTAATTGCTGGCGTACCGATAAGCCAATTTTATATTACCCGCTAGATTCCTGGTTTATAAAAGTTACAGATATCAGGGACAGGATGTTCCAACTTAATCAAACCATTAATTGGAAGCCAAAAGCAACCGGTGATGGAAGATTTGGGAATTGGCTGGCGAATGCAAATGACTGGAATTTATCCCGATCTCGCTTCTGGGGAATTCCACTTCCTATCTGGCGTTCAGAGGACGGCACTGAAGAAGTGATCATAGGCTCCGTAGCCCAACTAAAAAGTGAGATGTCCAAAGCCGTTGAGGCCGGGCTGATGAAAGAAGATGTGTTCGCCTCTTTTGAGGTAGGGAATATGGACGAAGCTAATTACGATAAAATAGATCTTCACAAGAATATTGTAGATGAAATTGTACTGGTTTCTCCTTCCGGTAAGCCGATGAAAAGAGAATCTGACCTTATAGATGTATGGTTCGACAGTGGTTCTATGCCGTATGCCCAATGGCATTACCCCTTTGAGAATAAAGATCTTATTGATGAAGGGAAAAATTTTCCGGCCGACTTTATAGCCGAAGGAGTTGATCAGACCAGAGGGTGGTTCTATACACTACACGCCATAGCTACAATGGTTTTTGATTCCGTGGCCTATAAGAATGTGGTATCCAATGGCCTGGTACTTGATAAAGATGGCAAGAAGATGTCTAAGCGACTCAAAAATGCAGCTGATCCCTTTGAGACTATAAAGGAATATGGTCCGGATGCAACTCGCTGGTATTTGATCGCCAATGCAAATCCATGGGACAACCTGAAGTTCGATATAGATGGGATTCTGGAAGTAAAACGGAAGTTCTTTGG
>JABDQS010000263.1 GCA_013042125.1 Eudoraea sp. | reverse complement strand
AGTCACGACAATGGATCACAATAGGCAATCCGAATTTCTTTGCCAGGACAATTTGTTTTTTAAAAGCCTCTTGCTGTTCTTTTAAAAAAGTCTTGTCCCAATAAAGATCGATCCCAATTTCACCAATAGCGCAGAAGGAGCGTTGCAGGAGCATGTTCTCCACATGTGCCAATTCTTCCAAATAATTTTCCTTCACATGTGTTGGGTGTAACCCCATCATTAAAAACACATTCTTTGGAAATGCTTTTTCCAGATCGAACATAGCTTTGGTATATCCCGAATCAATAGCCGGGATAAAAAAGCGCTCTATTCCCTTGTCTATTGCTTTTTTGATTACCTCCTCCCGGTCCTCATCAAATGCTTCACTGTATAAGTGTGTATGTGTATCTGTTATAAGCATGAAACAAAAATAGGATTATCTTTATCAAAATTCAGTTTGATGGCGGCATTAAAAAAGTATCTGAGAAAGAAAAAGTACATCGCTATACCCTTGACACTTACAGCTACCCATCACCTGGAAGTGAATGCCAGAATTAATGGAGTGGATGGCCGTTTTATCCTGGACACAGGTGCTTCCAATTCTTGTGTGGGTCTCGATAAGACCACAGATTTCCATCTCGTTTCTAAGGAATCTGAAGTAAAGGCTGCGGGGGCAGGTGCCACCAATATGGAGACTCAACTATCTACTAAGAATGCCCTGAAAATAGGTGACTGGAAGCAAAAAAAATTAAAGATCATTCTCTTTGATCTTTCTCATATCAATGAAGCCCTTGCCGCTCACGATGCACTTCCGGTAGATGGGATCATTGGCGCTGATGTTTTACAAAAGGGCAAGGCCATCATAGATTATAAGACCAGTACTCTCTATCTCAAAAAAAAGAAATAATCCTAACTTTTTATTCCGTGCTTCTTACATTTTGCGATAAACTACATTTCCAGGGCCTTCTCAATATTGCCGTCCATTAAGTGTTCAACCGGGTTTTCAAGAGCCTCTTTTATTGCTACCAGGAAGCCAACAGACTCTTTTCCATCAATGATCCTGTGATCATAAGACAGCGCTACATACATAATAGGTGCTATTGCCACTGCACCATCTTTTACAATTGGCCTTTCAACAATATTATGCATCCCTAAAATCCCACTTTGCGGCGGATTAATGATCGGGGTAGATAACATAGATCCAAAAACACCCCCATTGGAAATAGTAAAAGTACCACCCGTCATTTCATCAACTGTTATCTGTCCGTCCCTTGCTCTGATCGCCAAACGTTTCACTTCAGACTCTATTCCACGAAAGGTTAGGTTCTCTGCATTTCTAATAATAGGTACCATAAGACCTTTGGGGCCAGAAACAGCGATACTGATGTCACAGAAATCATAGGAGATCATATCTTTCCCATCGATCATTGAATTAACGGATGGAAATAACTGCAGTGAGCGGATCACTGCCTTGGTAAAGAATGACATAAAACCAAGACTTACATCATGCTTTTCCTTAAATGGTTCTTTGTATTTGCTCCTCAATTCAAAAATAGCGGACATGTCTATTTCATTAAAAGTGGTAAGCATGGCCGTTTCATTCTTGGCAGAAACCAAGCGTTCGGCTACTTTACGACGCAACATAGATAGTTTGGTCCTTGTTTCACCCCTTTTACCCCCCGTAGGTGTACCCATAGATGGGACGGCGTTCATGGCATCTTCCTTAGTAATACGCCCGTCTTTTCCGGTGCCTTGCACTGATGAAGCAGCGATCTCTTTTTCATCAAGGATCTTACGCGCGGCAGGAGAAGGAGTGCCACTGGCATAGGTCTTTGCGGTTTCCTTGGGTTTTGTGTCCTTTGCCGGAGCTGCCTTCTCTTCAGAAGACGCTTTTGGAGCAGTTGCTTTTTCCGAGGTGGTTTTTGTTTCTTTGGCCCCTTCTGGTTTTGATGCACTTGTATCTATTAAACAAACCACTTCCCCTACCCCAACGGCATCACCTGCTTCGGCTTTAAGGGTAATGATACCACTTTCTTCCGCTGGTAATTCCAGGGTAGCCTTGTCCGAATCTACTTCGGCTATGGCCTGATCCTTTTCCACATAATCTCCATCCTCTACCAACCATTCCGCGATCTCTACTTCGGTTATGGATTCTCCCGGGGAGGGAACTTTCATTTCTAATATCATGGGTTCTACTTTTTGTAATGAATTGGTTACTCCAAATTTCTGATAAATTCTTCTTTTACAGGAAGATAATCGGTTTTTATTTCTCCATTGACCCTTATCTGATCAAAAAAAAGTTTGGCACCTGTGGCTTCTTCCATATTAACTGTATTCTGCAAACTAAGATGTAAATGTGGCTCCGTTGTATTTCCGGAGTTTCCGCATAGGGCTATCACATCACCCTGGCGCACTTCCTGCCCTTCTTCAACCTGAATAGAGCCTTCCATTAAGTGAGCGAAAAGTACATATTCGTCCAGATCTGTTTGCAATACAATGGTATTTCCTGTTAGCTGCACGGGATTCGTTTCCCCCGGAATATTATCCGGAACACCATCGATGACCATTACTACCCTTGCATCACATGGGGCTATGATCTCCTTACCAAATACAAAATAATTCTCATTAACCAGGGGATCACCTGCAAATGAACTGCCATCCTGTACCATCAAAAGATCATATGCATACTGTTGTGAGATCTCAGCTAAATGTTAGTTCTGCGCCAAGGTGGTCCCTCCCCAATATACGAAAACCTCTTCCTCAAAAGGAATGATCATTCTTGTACTATTTCTTTCAAGGATCGGGATCCCTAAAGGCTTTGGCGGGGAAATATAAAAACCATTTATCTTACTGTTCTGAACACTTAGTGAGATCATCAAATTAGAAAGCGCCCGGTCAAATAAAGTTCGGTACACATGGGCCCCTCGCTGATATCCTACGAATTCCCATTCTTGTATACTCCCCATGATCCGATTTACGTTTTCCGTAAAAAATTGCCTGTTCTCCTCGGGGGTAAGGGCCTTTTTCATATTTACATCATACAACTCATAGATCCCCTGATAGTCCTGTGCATTATACAGGGAGGCAAACTGTGTTACGGCGTTGGCATACTGCGGCAATTCATCCTGAGAAAAAGTCAGGCCACACGACATTAAAAGCAGTAAAAAAGATTTTTTCATTGGTTCAGATCATTTTTTAACTGCTGGCCTGGTCATATTATCTTTGGCCTTATCAAAAACATAATCAATGACTTGTTCGTGTCTCATTTTAGAACGCACGGAGCTACCGGCTGCCGGAGAAGCATAAATTCGTCTGGAGGCCACACGGAATTTTTGAACTTCCTTGAAATGCATCATCAAATGAGACCATGCACCCATGTTTCTTGGTTCTTCTTGTGCCCAAACCAGATCGTCGGCGTTCTTGTATTTCTTAATGATCTTATTCATCTTTTCAGAAGGCAGCGGGAACAACTGCTCCAAACGTACCAGAGCCACATCTGTTCTGTTTAAGTCTTCCCTTCTGGCCAAGAGGTCATAATAGAATTTACCTGTACAGAAAACCAAACTTTTTATTTTATCTACCTTGGCTTCCTTATCATCAATGACCTCCTCAAACCTCCCATTTACCATTTCCTCAACTGTTGAAACAGCTCTCGGATGACGAAGTAAACTTTTAGGTGTAAATACGATCAACGGTTTTCTGAAATTACTCTTCAATTGTCTTCGCAACAAGTGAAACATATTCGCAGGTGTAGATACATCTGCCACGTACATATTATCTCTGGCGCACAATTGCGGGTAGCGTTCCATTCTGGCTGAAGAGTGTTCCGCTCCCTGGCCCTCATATCCGTGCGGTAAAAGCATCACCAACCCATTCTGTAACTTCCATTTATCCTCCGCAGCAGAAATATATTGGTCTATCATTATCTGTGCACCATTGCTGAAATCGCCAAACTGAGCTTCCCAGATAGTCAGTGTTTTTGGACTTGCCATGGCATAGCCATAATCAAAGCCAAGGACGCCATACTCTGAGAGCAATGAATTATAAATTTGGAACCTTCCCTGTTTCTTCGAAATATGATTCAACAGCATTACCTCTTCTTCACTTTCTTCCACTTTCATTACGGCGTGCCGGTGGGAAAAAGTGCCCCGCTCAACATCCTGACCACTCATCCGAACACCAAAGCCCTCTTCCAGCAAGGATCCGTAGGCCAGTAATTCACCCATGGCCCAGTCTAACTTATTGTTTTCGAAATACATTTTTCTGCGATCCCCTACCAACTTTTCCACCTTTCTCAGGAATTTTTTGTCCTTTGGCAAAGTGGTAATGGTCTCAGCGATCTGATCTAATTTTTTCCGGTCATAACTGGTGTCTACCTCGTCCATCATTTCCCATTCGCGTACATTCACGAATCCCTTCCATTCATCTGCCATAAAAGGAGTGATCACAGTTTTATCTTCCTTTCTGGAATCTTCCAATTCTTCTTCCAGGCTCGACTTATATTCTTCCTCCAGTTGTTTTACGTAGGTATTGTCAATAACCCCTTCCGCCACTAATTTTTCCGCATATATGTCCCTCGGATTTTTGTGCTTGGCTATGGCCTTGTATAATTTTGGCTGTGTAAATCTGGGTTCATCCCCCTCATTATGTCCATATTTTCTATACCCCAACAGGTCGAGGAATACATCGCATTTATATCGCATTCTATACTCCAATGCGAAAAGAGAGGCATGCACCACTGCTTCCACGTCATCTGCATTAATATGCAATACCGGACACAAGGTTACTTTGGCCACATCGGTACAATATGTTGAGGATCGGCCATCCAGATAATTCGTGGTAAATCCAATTTGATTATTTACAACCATATGAATAGTACCGTTGGTCTTATAGCCGTCCAGATTGGCCATCTGCACTAATTCATAGGCAATGCCCTGTCCGGCAATTGCGGCGTCACCATGCACAACTATTGGTAAAACCTTGGAATAATCATCCGGAAAATGTACATCTTGTTTTGCTCTCGTAATACCTTCTACCACGGCCCCCACCGTTTCCAGATGCGAAGGGTTGGGTGCAATATTCATACTTATCTTGTTCCCATTGTCTGCAGTGCGTTCAGAGGTCCATCCCAAATGGTATTTTACATCTCCATCAAAGACCTCCTGCTCATAGTCCTTCCCATCAAATTCACTAAAAATATCTTTAGCTGCCTTTCCAAAAACATTGGTAAGTACATTGAGCCTTCCCCTGTGGGCCATACCCATTACAAATTGTTTTACCCCTAAGGAAGAAGCTTTTTCAACGATGGCGTCAACAGCCGGAATAAGGGATTCATTACCCTCCAGTGAAAATCTTTTTTGACCAACGTACTTTGTATGCAGGAAACTTTCGAATGAAACCGCTTGATTAAGCTTCCTAAGTATATATTTTTTCTTATCTGGCCCAAAATCAGGATGGTTGTCATTCCTGTTCAACCAGTTCTGTATCCACTCTACGCGTTCAGGACTTCGGATATACATATACTCTACCCCAATGGCAGCACAATAGATCCTTTGAAGATTGTGGATGATCTCTCTAAGCGTGTTAGGCCCTACTCCAATGATCTCCCCGGCATTAAATACGGTATCCAGATCGGCTTCAGATAATCCAAAATTTTCAATATCGAGCGTAGGAGCGTATTTACGTCTAGCTCTAACCGGATTGGTCGCAGTAAATAAATGCCCCCTGCTTCGGTAGCCATCTATGAGCCGAACTACCTGAAATTCCTTGTGCAGTGTTTCAGGTATTTCAACTTGTTGTCCGTTAGACATGGTCACTGTCCCGGAATGGGTGTCTATCCCTACCTCATCCAATGCGCTTTCCATACCAAAATCGAAGCCCTGAAAAAAGGCTCGCCAGCTAGGTTCTACACTATCCGGATGCGAAAGATATTTTTCATACATTTCAGCAAAAAAGGAGGTATGGGCGGCGTTTAAAAAGGAATATTTATCCATGGATGAGAGTGCTATTTCTTTTTTGAAATAAATCAAAAATACAATATTTAATACTTTATAGGATGATCTTGCGTTCTATTATTTCCTAATTTTCATCAATGAAGTTACATCTTTCTAACAAAAGACATTTTCTGCTTTTTCTAAGCTTTATGGGGAGCGCTTTTATGAGCTGTTTTTCTCAGGGATACGGGTCTCAAAATCCTTTTTGGAGCCAGGTGAGATTTGGTGGATCCTTTGGAATAGGATTCGGTAATAATGTGGTAAATATTGTTGCCTCTCCCAGTGCCATTTATCAATTCAATGACCAATTTGCGCTGGGAAGTAATTTGAGCTTTAACTACGCCAAATTTGGTGATAGCAGATTTACTGCATATGGCGCAGGGGTTTTGGCGTATTACAACCCCATTCGTTCCCTTCAATTCTCTTCCGAATTTGAGCAGTTGCGCGTACTTAGAAGTTATGGAAATGATTTCCCTGATCTGCAAGATAACTATTGGCTTCCGGTACTGTTTTTGGGGGTTGGATATACTAGTGGACCCGTCACTTTCGGGATTCGCTATGATGTATTGTACGATGAAGGTAAAAGTATTTACGCAGATCCCTGGATGCCTTTTATCCGGGTCTTTTTTTAGTCTTTTTTATTCCCGGTACTGTAAGACTGTTTCAGCCATACCTTCTGCCATTCTCGCTTTAGAACCAGAAAACAAACCCCTTCAGCAACTTCCACCACATTCGTACTTATTATGGAAGAAAATGCTTTCTCCGGCACATCAATTATATATAATAAGTTCAGATATTCCGGAAAGCGCTCCATTAGCAAGACATAGATCTTTTCTTTAAGGATGTTTTTTAATTCCGAGGGAGAAACCTCTTCAGGGAGGTCTAAAGAAATATTCGCCAGCGTGAAATCTTTCTTCAATTGAATTATCAGTTTTTCATATAAAGCGATAGAAGTTGCGTACTGCAGTAACTCCAGGCTGGTTTTGTATTCTTTCGGCATATCTTACATACGATCTCAGCCATCAACCGGATCATTCGAAGAAGAAAGTAAATTTAGTTCTTCCTTATTTTTTGTTCCCACTGCCAGGCAGATAACATGGCCTCATCCAAAGTAGATTTGGCCTTCCAGCCGAGGGTAGAATTAGCCCTGGAAGTATCAGCATAGGCTTTTACAATATCGCCTTGTCTTCTCCCAACTATTTGATAATTTAATTTTTTCCCGGAAACCCTTTCAAAGCTATGGATCACTTCCAGCACACTACTTCCTGTGCCTGTTCCAACATTAAATACCTCATAATTCTTCTTATTCTTCCCTTCTAAAAGACGTTTCAACGCTACAACATGGGCTTTTGCCAGATCAACTACATGTATATAATCCCTTATACAGGTACCATCTTCAGTGGGGTAATCATCTCCGAAAACCGAGAGTTGTTCCCGCAAACCGATCCCCGTCTGTGTTATAAAGGGTACGAGATTTTGAGGTACCCCGATTGGCAACTCTCCGATCTCCGCACTCGGATGAGCCCCCATTGGATTAAAATACCGAAGTGAGATAGCAAGTAAATCTGGTGTTATTTTACAGGTGTCCCGGATGATCTCTTCCCCAATCTGTTTCGTATTCCCGTAAGGAGATTCTGCTGGTTTCACCGGGGCATTCTCAGTGATGGGCATTTCGTCTGCCTGTCCATAAACGGTACAGGAAGAACTAAAGATAAAACGGGCCTTTTGCTGTTTAGACAGGTGTTGTAAGAGATATACC
>JABDQS010000258.1 GCA_013042125.1 Eudoraea sp. | reverse complement strand
AGTCAGAAGTGAACCTCAATGCAGCATTGTAATAAAATCCTTTTTGGGGGTAGTAATTAACTCCCAGTTTAACCCTTTTATCGGGTGTATTCAAAGATAATGGTGCCGTGAGATCAGAATTTGCTATAGATAATTCCTGCCACAACGTTTTGCTCAGCCACGTTAGGTTCCCGAATAACGATAAATCATCATTTACAAAATATTCAATTCCCAGATCTATTCCCCAATAATCAACTTTGTCAAAGTTCAGATATGCGAAATCATATGTTCCTACACCGGGAGGAGAATTATCAGACTTTAGCAATCCAAGGGCCGTTGGTACGCCATTTTCGTCCAGGGTAAAAGCTTCAATAGAATTTGAGTAGATTCCCGCTAGGGATTCTGGTGTAAATCCATACTGTGCCAAGACATCAGGATCTGTATTTGCAATTACAGAAGCCCCAAGGTCATTTCCGGCTGTAGGATAGATGAGGAACGGGGCTATTGGTAATGCCGCGCTAAGTATGTTCTTTCTGCGAATATAATATAGATCCGCATTAAGCGCCCATCGGCCTTTAATAATTCCTTTGTACCCAAATTCAAACATATCCGATTCAGATAAGGTTAAGGGTGATCTTGTTACTGGTTCACTGGTAGGAACCGCGTTGGTATCTCCATTAAAATTTGGTGTGATCGAGAATAGATAATCAACCAGGTCCTGCGGAAACTGACCTGAAGATGCAAGTCCGGAGGTAACAAGCCCATATATGGATGCCAAAGGAATATTCCCACCTTGCGTTATGGATTGTGTTATAAAATTATATCCCTGGTCATTGTTAAATGAAATGGGCTCTTTCCCATTAAGTAAGTAAATCAGAAAGGAGCCAGTATCATCGAGTGGGGTGTCCCCAAAGAGATTAAGTGATGATGGCGCCCCAAAAGCTTTGTTCCAGGTGAGACGAAATGTACTCGAAGGTGAAGATTGGTAACTCAATCCAAGCCTGGGCGAAATTGACGTTTCCTTCAGGGCTGAAAACCGATCTACCCTAGCTGCGGCAATGGCTTCTAATTTGTCTGAAAGGGCATACTTTCCTTGAGCATAGATACCAAGAATAGTATAATCATCGTCATCTTCAAAACGGCCGTGGATGGTGTTCTTAGTATCTGTGGTTACCAGTCTAAAATCGCCGCCAGCAGTAAGATCGATTTTATCATTTTTTAGATCAAAATTATATTGGAGTTGGGCCTCATATTGATCAGATATCGTAACTGTTGTTAATCCTGTATTGTATAAAAAGGCCTCACCATCTTTACTATTGATCTTCGACCAAAAAACTTGAGCAAAAAGGTTGCCCGAATTTAACCTGAGTTGTGCAAAAGGCCTACCTGAACCAACATATGCCTCCCCTTGAGATGTTCTGAACAATCCTTCATATACACCAAAACCACCGATGGCATATAAGGTTGTGTTTTCGTTGGGTCTGTAGGCCAAGGTACCTGTAACCCCATAGGATTTCTGATCGTAATCTGGAACAGTAGCCTCAATAGGTTCACCGGTAATTGCACTTACAATGGGGGTTCTATAGCCAGCGATCCTCTCCGCATGGTCCGGATCGTTGGGATCTAGTTCAAAATCCCTGGCAGATCGGTACTGTCCTGTAATTTTATAGGCGAATTTGTCAGAGATAATATCCGCATGGCGGAAGGAAGTAATAAACTGCCTTCGATTTCCGGCACCAATGCTAACTGATGTGCCCGGGTAACTAAAAGGATCCTTTGATATGAAATGGACAACTCCGGCTTCAACGCCCGGTCCATAAAGCGCTGATGCAGGACCTTTAACAACTTCAATACGTTCCAGATCGAGCATATCTATTGGATGTTGCCCAAATACGAGGAAACCAAGACTAGGAATAACAATATTCCGATAATCCGCAATTATAAAAGTTTCTGTCTGGAAGACCCCGGATTTTCCTCTTAAGTTGATCTGACCCCCGCCAACACTATATTGAGCTATATCTACCCCTGGTAAATTCCTAAGGGATAGCATAGGATCCACTACAGCATCTGAACGTAATTTTCGTTCCGTGAGCAAACTAACAGACGCTGGTGCTATCTGTACCATTTCCTGTTGCCTTGATGCAGAAACCACTACATCATATCCCGGCAATGGTTGCAGCACTATAACAAGGTCTGTCATTGGCTGCTGAATGGTCAAAGTTTTTGTAAGATACCCTACAAAAGAAACATCAATATCTAAAGGGAATGCTACGTTCGTACTTAATTCAAAATTACCATCTATATCAGCATACGTCCCCTCAGTTGTCCCTTTTACAAGAATATTTGCGCCCGGCAATCCAAAATTGGAATCATCAACTACCTGACCAGAAACAATCGATTGGGCCAATGATACATGCAGGCCAATAAAGAATAGAAATAAAAGTGATGTGAGTTTCCAGAGCTTAAGATGTACGTGTACTAATTTCATAACTCTTCTTTGGTTTGGTTGGAAAAATAAAATGTTTAGGATTTCCTTGCCTACTCTAGTGTGGGGAAGATCAATTATAAGCCAAGGAATCTCTTAAAAATACATAAAAAGGCCTTATGAGAGGTCATTCTCCACGAAATACATATCGATCTCACCAACATTCTTGGCGTAGATCTTTCCTCTGTACCTGCAAGAAAACTGATCTTTTACCCGTAAATACATCGTTCCTGAGATATTCAACATTCCTGCCTCACTTGAGGATTCCATTCTTGAGGCAATATTTACGGTTGGGCCCCAAATATCATAGGCATACTTCTTACTCCCCACAACCCCGGCAATTAAGGGTCCCGCATGAATACCAACCCTTAATAATAGTGGTGGTATACCTCTTTTCTCCCTATCGTCATTAGTTCTTTCTATATAGTCCAACATTTGTAAACCTGCATTCACAATATCGTACTCATGTGATGGCCGCTGATCTGGTATGCCTCCGGCACACATATAAGCATCACCAATTGTTTTTATCTTTTCGAGACCGGAGGCTTCAATGATACTATCAAAGGATTTAAAACAACGGTCTAATTCATCAATGATCTGATCGGCGGTCAGTTTTTCTGAAAACAGGGTGAAATCTTTAAAATCTGTAAATAGAACCGATACATTATCAAATTTTTTCGCCTTTACCTTCCCGGATATTTTTAGTTCTTCAGCTACTTTGGCCGGAAGAATATTCTTTATCAGGTTGTCTGCTTTCTCTTTCTCCTGAAGGATCTGCAATGATCGTTGTTGCAATTTGTCTTCCAGTAATTCGGTGAGAATGGAATTTTCCATAGCTACTGCCACCTGAGAATACATTAAATTAATGAGATCAATATTGGTGAATTCGAATACATTTTCGAGTAAACTATTTTCAAGATAAATAAGACTTTTGGTTTGATTTCCCCTTATAAAGGGAATACACATGACGGATTTTGTCATATTCTCCTTGATATATGGATCATTTCTGTATTGAGGATTTTCACAAGCATTTCCAAGAATCAATTGGGATTTTCTTCTGTCTACGAATCGCAATAAGGAGAGCGGCAAGGTAGCGGCTTCTGCACTAATATTCCTGATTATCGTCTTTTCACCCAACTCCTTGATAGCGTAAATTCTGAAATCCTGATCATTCTTTATTATGAAGATAGCTTTGTCTACGCTTGCCTCCTCCGATACTGCATCCAATAGATTGCTCACCATTGTATAAAGATCTTCCTGTTGATGAACAGATCTTCCAAGTTGGATCAAATGATGTAAACTACTCTTGGCCTGCTCAGTTTGTAAAGTCAATGAAACGTCAGACAAATTAGTAGTGTTAAATTCGGTTAATTCCTGGAATTGATTCAAAATGCGGTTTGCAATACTCTTCGCACCCCAAGCATTATAATACGTTACTGCTTCTGAGATTTTCTGAAGTCCCGCATGTCTTAATCCTTGATTTATTAAGTATTTCCCGTAAAATTCGCAGCACAAAGCCTGATCCCAGGGGTTTTTATATTCCATTGAACTAATGTAGGCCTCGGCATAATAAGATTTTGCCTGCTTAAACTTTCCTCCCTGATCAGCACGAAGGCCCAGCAGCAGAAAATATTTCACTTTATAATTGAAGGGGGCAAACTTAGACCTGACTTTAAATATTTCAAGATATTTATTGATCTGGGACTTTGGTATTTGGGAAGGTGACAATTCTGCTTTAAAAACGTGAATTAGTGCATAGAAAATATGATAAATAGCATTGATAGATCCGTGCCCACCCTGTTTGGTACTGTTTAAAAGGGATTTAAGTAGATCCTTGTCTTTACAGATATCATCATTACCCGTGATCACAATAAGCTTCACCAATTGTAAATTGGCCAGTAGTAGTCTATCCTCCTCAATTTCGTCGAGCGTAAATTCGCCCTTGCACAACTGCAACTCATCCGGGTCTAATGCATCTTCCGTAAAATTGCCCCGGGTCATTTCATTTACCAGGGTCTTTATATTTCTATGGAAGTTGTCTATTAACTTCTGATTATCGTCCAGACTTAGCCTATGGGAGGCTTCCAGCAATTCTGTGAGCTTACCCATGGGATAGCCATCGAACAATAAATACCAGCGTGCCATGCCAAGGCAATAGTGAGCGGTATTGATATTGCCTAATTCCCTGCCTTTTTTATAGTATTCTTCCAATGTTGCGATACATTCCTTAAGTGGTTTTACTGTATGTTCCACAAAGGCACTATACAGGAAATTAACCAGGATAGCTACTTCGCTATTTGGAATTTTATTTTCAAGCAATTTAAACCCGGCCTTGCAAAGCTCATGCGACTTAGCTACCATATTGCTAAAACCATTCATATTAAAACCCAGAGCCACAAGATGATAAGGCGTTTGTTGAATCAAGCCATTTTTTACCGTATCACGGATCCCTATGTACGTTAAACGAACCGTAAGTTCTGGTTTTACAAAATAAACAGCCGGGGAGGAGATGTTGATAAGCTTGTGATAGATTGCCTGTTTTTCATCCGTGTTAAATGGTAATTTTTCAACATTGGCAGAATTCAGGTTCCTGGTATTCCAGATATTCATAAAGAATATTTTAATAATTCCTGTCGTGGTGATATCCAAACTGAATTTAATCCCCATGGCCTGCAATCCCTCATTTAATACTTTCAAAGTGGCAGTATGATTGCCTTGCTGAACAGTCTCAATAGCCTTTAAAATGTAAATATGATATCCTTGATTTTTTGTTGCCGCTGCATTCTGCAATTGTTTAAGCAAGGATACATAGGTAGTATATTTCATTGCATACAAAGCACAAAGTGCAGCTTCATAGACATGATTAAAAACTAAATCCGTATTCGAATTTCCATTAACCTGTTCAATCTTTGCAAGCTTATAGAAGTATTGTGATGCATTGTCGAAAGCAGCTTCTTTCTTAGCCTTAAAGGCTGCCTTTTCTAAATATGAAATGTATTTAACACAGTTTTCTGGTCGTAAGGGCATAAGATGCGCAACCAATTCATAAAGCCTAAATGCTATTTGATCTTCATTGTTTTCCTTAAAAAGGGCCTTCACCAGGTCTATATTAAAACGTTCTAATTCCTGCTCACTACTAGCTTCGCGAAGTATTTCAGCAAAGCCGGAATGCGAAAATTTTAATTTTGATAATCTGGCATCATTGTATTCTAATGGGGTCATAAAACCCTTTTGACGTAGGCTATTTATTAGCTGATCCACTTTATCATCATCCAGGTTTAAAATATGTCGTAACTGCCGTACTTCAATATTTTGTCCCATCGTCATAGCCCCTTTTAAAACATACAGCTCATCCTTTTGAAGCTGATCAATCCTATTTTTTAAAAATCTCCCTACATCATCTGAGACATCGATATTTTGAACTGCAGCTATGTCTACCTCCCATACAAGGTCATTTGTATTTGCTTTAATGTAATCCTGGGCAATGAGTTCCTCAAATAATTGTTTTATATAGGATAAATTTCCTTTGGTCTTATCAAATAAGATTTTACTGAATTCGCGTTTTGGTTCAATTTTTAGGGTCACCAATATATTATGAATACTATCGAGGTCGTAATTCTCTATGGCAATTTGTTTGATCCTAAGGGGAACGGCACTGTCAAAATTACGATCCAGGCCTTCCATAAATACTTTACAATTTTGATTAAATGTAGTCTTGTCTTTATGTACACTTATCACAATTAAGAAACGGTTAAGGAAGGAGCTTTTTAATAATTGTGAAAGTAGTTTTGTGGTTCCCACATCTGCCAATTCCAGGCGCTCAAGAGAAATTATAATAGATTTTCCCTGCAACTCCAATAATCGCAAAAATTCTGTATACGCATAGATAAAACGATTAATAGCAGCATTTCCAATAAGATCGTCTGGTACTTCACGACTGTCAAATAGATATTCAAAATCCTTATCAAAATCTATTAATACACCAGAAATGTTGCCAATACTTTCCTGCATGCCTTCTTTCAGCTCTCTAATAAAAACTGGATCTTCCATTAAAATCTGGTGTAGAAGATCAGAGGTAAGATCTTTTAGACCTTTAAATGGAATTGTGTCTATGGTTGAATAGGTCCCAGATCCAACAAAGAATCTATCGTAATCCAGATCCTGAAAAAACGTATTTAACAAATTGGAAACTCCTGAACCCTCCTCACCTCTGATCACTGCCAGATGCTTTTCACCTCCCGAAATACTCTCAGATAAATCGGACAGTATTTTTTGCGATTCTGGTCTAAGAAATGCACTATCTGGTATGTTAAAATGGGTTGGAAAATCTGTGGTGCCCAAATCTATCAGGGTACTCAGATCATTTTTTAATTGTAGTGCTCTGCATTGTTCAAAGTCAAATAGAAATCCAGATGCCGACTGATAACGTTCTTTAGGATCTTTTGATAATAATTTCAGGATAAATGCACCCAAAGAACTACAAATGTCCTTGTTTACCAGCCTTGGATCTGGTGGTAGCATCGTTAGATGCTTATGGATCGTGGAAATTCTATCATTACTCTCCAGAGGAAACTTACCTGTGAACAGGGCATATAAAATAATCCCCAGTGAATAGTAATTAGATCGATTATCCGGAATAGTAGATGTACGCATACTCTGTTCCGGTGCCATACATAGCATATGAGGTTCAATCCTCATAATTGTAGGGTGGAATTCTGCCACATCCTTGAAGTGAACAGTCATTACGGTGTCTATCAAGAAGATTTTTTCATCAATAAGGTCGCACCAGAATAGGCCGGGATTCAAGTCACAAAAGATAAATTCCTTGCTGTGTACTTCCAGGATGATCTTTATAATTTCCGAAGCGATCTTAAGTCGTTCGGACATGGTAATTTTGTTTTCCGAAATAATGCTTACTAATGAACTTCCGGTTGGAATGTAATACGCTTTTTGATTTTCCGTTGAAGTAGCCGATGAGAATTCTTCCAAATGAAGAATCGCATCCAATGAACGCTTTAAACGATCTTCCTTTTCCCAGGATTCTGTTATGTTGATAAATTCTGGCCTTATTTCTTTAAACAGAATTCTCTGGGAAGAACCCTCCTCAGAGGTTTCCCTAAACCTTATCCAATTATTCTCATACTTGAATTCCGTATTTAATACAGATTTTGGCATTATTTATCGAAATGAGGATACACATTTTTGGTCATAAACTCCGTAAAGAATTTTTTGTTTTTGGCCTTCATCTTATTTATCAAATACTGAAGATCTTCCTCTACATTTACCTTGTAAGGTGTAACCTGTGACACGCATTCCTCAATCCAGGCAGAATGAATCGTAAATGCATAATTCATATCGGGGTGACTTAGTTTACACACCGGTCCTGCTTCGAGATCTGCCGCATCAAAAATCCATATTTCCCTCGAATATTCATCAAGCTCCATGTTTGCCGGGCCAACGATCATGGTACAAAAAATATATCCATCCATTTGAGGATCCACAGAATTACCACTTCCCCTTCTGGGAATAAATTGCATTGATCGGAGATTTTGATTGAATTCAAAAACAAAGCAGTCTTCAAGTGTCATAGTCTCGGTATTTTGTCGCGATAAACAATAGGGTATACACTGTTTATTCATCTCAATCATTTCCTTAACCGGTATGATCCTGTGAGGATAATCACTATATAGATCTTCAATAAATTTTGTAAGGTATCTGGGATCTGCTCCGTAGCTCTGCCAGTAAATATGCCGTATTTTATCAACCTTCTCAGTAGCTGAGATTATATCGCGATAGGTATGCAAAGCAATGGCCCAGGTATGCGCACCATTTTTTTGTTCTTTCCCTGTAAGATGAATCTTAGGATCTTCAATGATTAATGCTTTTTCAGCATCAATTACAAATTTCCCTATCCTTCCAATGTCCATTTCCCCACAGGTCATTAGGCCCACAGTATTCTGCTTTGCACGCGACTGTCCTGGCGGAAGATCGTTATAAATGGAGAGGGTGTCATACGAACGAACCCATTCTGCCGAACAGGATGCCGCATTATGTGCCGTATGTATAGTGATCATATTGTCCGGATTTTCGTAATCCATGGAAAAATGAACGGTCTCAAGATCAATTACAATTTTTTTAGCCTTTACGGTTTTATTGGAGACCTTTAAATCCGATTTTTTAATGATGAAAATAGGCGTGAATGGCTCTTGGGTAATTGCGGTAAGGTCTCTCAGTTTTCTTTCCAAATCTTCATTATGAGGAAAGGGATTAGACATCATGATATCTGCAGAAAATTTAAAGGCCGAATCACTCAAAACAATATAATCCCTACTAAGGTTATTCTGATGCATACATTGGCTCACTGCGATAGGCTTCCCGGTTTTCGCATCTACAACCGTCCAACGGTGTACTTTAAGGCCATCCCATCGTAGCAGGTAGACCCTGTTTTTCATTCCCAGTAATAGATCGGCTATCCAAAAGAATATTTCCATAATCTTTGTCAAAAGCCAATTGAAAGGTTTCTTGATCTTATCTAAAAATGTTTCAGGATGATCAAGATGTTTGTCAATTTCTTTATAAAAGGCATTGATTTTATGAGAATGATCCTCATCTAACGTACCCTCTTTCAAAACTTTGGAATGTATGGATGAGACATGATCATGAAGTTTTGATTCGATCTCATCGTGATGTGTGAGCATCCGCTCACTGAATTTTCGGTAGAACACCATCGTATTAAAGTCTCTTGTAAAACTCACAGTATAGAACTCCTTTGTAACGGGGTCAAAACAAGGATGAGCAGATGATTGATACATCGGAAATGGATAATTCATAATGCTGGGAATTTCACCAACCCATTCTTTGGTGGAACCTATCACCGTTTTTAATTCCATGGTATCTGTATCAAATTCCCAGGGGCGGCCCATATCAAAATTTGCAGACATTCTTACATGGGCGTCATCATTAAATTTAAATGGATTAATTGCGGTATTTAACTCATTTCTTGCTCCAAATTTAAATGAGGTTCTCCCGATGCCGATCATCTTAAAACCCATACTTTTTGGATACTCTGTATTGCCC
>JABDQS010000253.1 GCA_013042125.1 Eudoraea sp. | reverse complement strand
GCCACGGGTTATTGGCTTGCTGCCCGTCTCCCATTCCTATCTTAGGATATAATACAAGTTCCATTCCTTCAGAAGTGGTCATAGCCAATCGCTGAACTGCGGACATCAGAGCCATATTGTCAGCGGCTTCAGAATCATCAGGAACTTCAGAGGTTGTTGTATCCTCAGACATATTTGTACTGTTGAATACTCCATCATGCAATGCCTGGTTCCAGGAAGCATCTCCTAAAACCGAAGTGGTCCAGAAATTTTTTATATACTCATAATAAGACTGATCATTACCCATCCAGCTTAACAGAGCTTGTTGGAATTGTCTGGTATCAAAAAGTTCTTTAATGGTTGGTTGCATAAGGCTGTAATGCCCTTTTTTCAATTCGGCATCTCCCCATGATTCCAGATAGTGGTTAGCCGCAGCTGTAAACTGAGTTCTTTCCGTGGTCTCATTCCAATTTGTAGAAAAAGTAACAGACACATCAACCTTTTCAAGTCCTTCGGCAAAGTCGGCAGCATTTGGTAAGGTAAACATAGGATTCACACCATCCATGATCAACATTCCGACAGAACCCGCTTTCATATCGGTGATCAATTGTTGAACATCTTCTGTATTTCCTTGTCTGGTGTATTTCGGCGCCGAAGTGTCAAAGGCCTCACTGCTTAGCATTTCGTTAATAGCGAGGATCACTCTTTGGGCATCTACATCATCAATACCACTAACTACCACGGCTTTGCTACCCATCTTTCTGATCTCGGCAGCCGTCATATCAACCATTGCCAACACTCCTTCGCTTAGATCCGTAGAGACTTTTCCATTGTTAAGTTTTCCGTATAAAGCAGCCAGTGCTTTTTTCTGTTCAGAAGGCTTTAAGGGAATCCGCTTATCCGCATTGGCACCGGTAAGAGACATATTTGACTCAAACTGAATGTGGCGCGACATTTTACCTGCTTTTGGTACGCGGCCTCTTGAATATCCTGCATCATACCCTCCCCCTTGCCAATCTCCAAGAAAATCTGCTCCAAAAGAAACAATGAGTTCGGCTTTCTCAAAATGATAATCGGCCATGGCTCTTTCACCATAGGTCATTTCAAATGCATTCAGTGCCGTGTCCTGAGATATGGCATCATATGCGATATGTTTAGTATTCGGGAATGCTGCGGTAAAATCTGCGATCAGATTTGCAGTTGAAGGGCTTGCATAGGTCTGAGTTAACAATACTACCTGTCTTCCTGAATCTTTTAAGGCGCCCAATTTGGCCTTTACATTCGCATCGAGAATGGCCCATTCTACCGGTTCTCCGTTAGAAAGGGGGCCTTGAACCCTCGTACTGTCATATAGTGAGAGTACCGAAGCCTGAATACGGGCATTTGCACTTCCACTTGTTTTAGCCTCTTTGTTATTCTCTACTTTAATTGGCCGGCCTTCTCTGGTTTTGATCAGAATACTGGCAAAATCAAATCCGTTAGCGATAGTGGTAGCGTAGTAATTCGCTACTCCGGGAACAATTTGTTCTGGTTGTACTACGTATGGGATCGATTTAATAACCGGGCCTTCACAAGCTGCGACTGAAGCAGCCGCTGTGCTAAATCCTACATATTTCAAAAAATCTCTTCGGTTCGTTTTTGAATCGGAAAGGGTTTCTTTGTCGCCCAAAAATTCATCAACAGGAATCTCTTCAGGAAACTCATTTTCACTCAGCTTCTGAACCATGGAATCGTTGGGATTTAATTCCTCCTCGTTTTTCCAATATATCTTGTTTGACGCCATACGATCTATCTGTAATTAGCTACTTGTAAATTATTCTTAATAATGACATTTTCCACATTCCAGACCACCTAGCTGTGCAGCGGTAAGTTCCTCCACTCCGTACTTTTCTGAAAGTGCCTCATGTATCTTTTCATAATAGTCATTGTCTTCCAGATTAACGTTGGTTTCCCGGTGACAATTTATACACCATCCCATGGTAAGGGAAGAGTACTGATACATGATCTCCATTTCCTCAACAGGACCATGGCATGTTTGGCATTCAATTCCGGCAACAGTTACGTGTTGTGAATGATTGAAATAGGCCAGATCCGGTAAATTGTGGATACGAATCCATTCTACAGGTTTAGAATCTCCGGTATAATTCTGGTTCTCCTCATCCCAGCCAACAGCCTTGTATAATTTTTTTATTTCTCCGGTGTAGAACTCATTTGTATATCCGTTTGCAAGGTCTTCCGCTGATGGTCCTTCCGGATTTCCTTTGTATTCATAAATGGACTTGTGACAGTTCATACAAACATTTAAGGATGGTATCCCGGAATGCTTGGAAACTCTTGCGGACGAATGGCAATATTTACATTCGATCTTATTGTCTCCTGCATGTATTTTATGGGAATAATGAATAGGCTGAATAGGCTGGTATCCCTGATCTACGCCGATCTGCATCATCCATCCGTAGGCATAATAGGCACTGGCTAAAAGCAGAAAGATCGAAAAGACCATTACCAGGAACTGATTTTGTGCAAATGCCTTCCAAATTGGTGTTCTTTTTTCAGCTTTAGCTTTTTCCAATACAACTCCATTGGCCTCAGCGATTCTTCTCAAGGTGATATTGACAAGGATCAACATCATAACAAGAAGACCAAAAACAAGTACAAGGGCCCCGAGGATAACCTCGTTGGTGATCCCTGAAGATGAGCCACCGCCATCTGCTACTTCTCCAGCCACGGCAACTGCCTGAACCGGGGCAGGTGGTGGGGCAGCTGTATAGGCCAAAATATCATCAATATCTTCGTTAGACAGGGTTGGGAAAGCGGTCATAGCCGCCTGATTGTATTCTTCGTAGATCTTATTGGCATAAGCGTCTCCCGAGGCTATCATTCCGGCACTGTTCTTTATCCAGACGTACAACCATTCTTTATCCAGTCCTTCCTCTTCAGCCAACCGTGTTTCTACATTTGCCAGGGCCGGACCTGTCATTTTCCTGTTCAGGGCATGACATGCAGCACAATTCTGATTGAATAATTGTTTTCCTTTGTCAACATCACCTCCTGCGGCAGTCTCAACGGCAGCAACCTCAGCATCTGCGGCAACAGCCTGATCTTGAGCGAGAATAAAATTTGAAAAGAGTAGAATAACTACCAAAAAAATACCAGAAATAGTAGAAATCTGAGTGCGGTACAAAACCTTTTTCATATTGAAATTGTTTCTATCGATATCTTGGCACGATAATTTCAGTATCCCATAAAACATGGATATTTATCGCCAATTTTATTGGTGCCAAAAATACGACATTGACTTTATTTGGGAAATCCTTAACGATCGATAATTTATAATTTATACTTATTCTAAATAAGATTTCGTTATACTGTTTAAGCCTTAAAAAATTACCTTTGTCACTAACAATTTTTAAGAATAAGATTTACTCATGAGAATTGCCCTATTTACGCTGTTTATACTACTTTTCCATCTTTGTGTACAAGGGCAGGAAGGAGTGGTTACCATTGAACAAGATCCGGATATTACTAAACTCCTGGACATTTATAAAAAGATGAATTCCAATACTGGATTTTATACTATTCAGATCGGTTTTGGCTCTTATTCCGATGCTTCCGAATTGCAGTCTGAAGTAGAGATAGATTTTCCTCAATACAGTTCAAAGATCATCTTTGATTCCCCAACATACAGAGTGCATTTGGGTAGGTTTAAAGATAAATTAGACGTTGAAAAAACATACACGGAAGTTCGCAAGAAATACCCCGAATCCATTGTTTTAAAACCTCTTAGTAACGGTAAACAAAAGTGAGAATTGAATAATATCTCTAACCAAAAAAACCTGTCTTTAATTAGACAGGTTTTTTTATTGAATTTTTTAAAGGTTATAGCGTCTTTTTCACAGCAACTTCCTGGAAAGCTTCCACGATGTCGCTCTCTTTAATATCGTTGTAGTTCTTGATCTGAAGTCCACAGTCATACCCTTTGGCAACTTCTTTCACATCATCCTTAAATCTTTTCAAGGAAGAAAGTACTCCGGTGTAGATAACAACTCCATCTCTGATGAGTCTAATATTGGAGTTTCTGAATATTTTACCGCTGGTTACCATACATCCGGCAATAGTACCAATTTTCGATATTTTGAACGTCTCCCTGATCTCCGCAGTTCCCGTGATCTCTTCTTTGATCTCCGGAGAAAGCATCCCTTCCATGGCATCCTTAAGATCGTTGATAGCATCATAGATGATCGAGTACATCCTGATATCTATTTCCTCCTTATCTGCAATGTCGCGGGCGTTACCCATAGGTCTTACATTAAAGCCTATTACGATCGCATCAGAGGCCGAAGCCAATAATACATCCGATTCAGTAATAGCTCCTACTCCTTTATGTATAATGTTCACTTGTATCTCATCGGTCGATAATTTTTGGAAACTATCTGTCAAAGCTTCCACAGAACCATCCACATCCCCTTTAAGGATAATGTTCAATTCTTTGAAATCGCCTAATGCAATACGTCTGCCGATCTCATCTAGGGTAATATGCCTTTGAGTACGAACAGATTGTTCTCGTAATAACTGATTTCTTTTTGCCGCGATCTGTTTGGCCTCCCGCTCGTCCTCAAGGACATTGAACTTGTCTCCGGCTTGCGGAGCTCCATCCAATCCCAGAATGGATATGGGTGTTGAAGGACCTGCTTTTATAACATTATTTCCTCGTTCGTCCTGCATTGCTTTAATCTTACCACTGCAGGTTCCGGCAAGGACATAATCTCCAATTTCCAGAGTGCCCGCCAAAACAAGAACAGTAGAGACATATCCCCTACCTTTATCCAGAAAGGCTTCAACAACGGTTCCGGTGGCAAGTTTGTCAGGATTAGCTTTTAGCTCTAACAACTCTGCTTCCAACAACACTTTTTCCAATAATTCTTTTACCCCTTCTCCTGTTTTAGCAGAGATATCATGTGATTGTATTTTACCCCCCCAATCTTCAACCAGCAAATTCATGGCCGCCAGACCTTCTTTGATCTTGTCCGGATTGGCACTTGGTCTGTCTATCTTATTTATAGCAAAGACAATAGGAACACCTGCTGCCTGGGCATGGCTTATTGCTTCTTTGGTTTGAGGCATGATATCGTCATCTGCTGCGATCACAATGATAGCAATGTCTGTTACCTGTGCTCCCCTTGCCCGCATCGCAGTAAACGCTTCGTGACCGGGAGTATCCAGGAAGGCGATCTTTTGCCCGTTTTCCAACTCCACTCCATAGGCACCAATATGCTGTGTAATTCCACCGCTTTCTCCGGCAATTACATTTTCTTCTCTTATATAATCCAGAAGGGAGGTCTTACCGTGGTCTACGTGACCCATGACCGTTACTATAGGAGCTCTGGGTTTAAGATCTTCAGGAGCATCTACTTCTTCTTCAATG
>JABDQS010000127.1 GCA_013042125.1 Eudoraea sp. | reverse complement strand
CTGCATGATCTGCTTTCCCTGAAAGTTTACAATGGTCATTTGCCTGCCATCCTTTAATTGAACGATCTCTAAAGGAATTTCCATTCCTTGTTGGTTAACTTTGGCAATCATTTTAATTCCCTCCAGGTTCTTAAAATTTTCCATCCCGCCGATGTTTTCAAAATAGGTATCAATGATCTCCTCTGCAGTCTGAGCATTGGTAATAATAGGGGCCACCATAATGGTCATTGCAAGTATTAATTTAAATTTTTTCATTTTCGATCTTTTTAGTGATATATATTTTTGTATGAGTATCAAATATACTTGTATTGTTACAATAATTCTACTTATTATAATAAGAATAAATGATCAACAAACTATAAATAAGAGAGTTACCGAATCAGGACCTATTCAGTTCCTTTTCTATTTAGAACCATGATGCTCAAATTCTTCGAAAGATCGATTAAATCCCATTATTAGTGCAAGATACAGATGAAGTTTCAAGATCCCTTACAATACAGAAGTATCGAGAAATACTGAAAAGACCTCATTTTCCAAACGCCCTTGTATGCCGGGATCTGTGCAGTTGATCAGCAAGGCGATCACTACTTCCTCTTCAGGATATACAAGGAAGTTGCTATAACCGCCAATCCCATTGCCCACATGACCTATGAATGGTCTGCCTTTAGCATCCTCACTTACCTGCCATCCCAGACCATAGTAAGTTGACTTTCCCTTTATCCATTGTGCGGTGAGGAATTCGGCCTTGATCTCTAACGGGATCAGGAAATTATCCAGAATTGCTATACCCAATTTAGCGAGATCTTGCGAAGTTGATAGATAGCCGCCCCCTGCTAATTTGTATTGATTGTCAACCGGAATAGCTAACCGAAATCCGGATCTCCTCCTGGTGTAGGGTGTTGCCTTGTGAATTCTGGCAACTCCCGGATATTCGACATATGTGGAATGCATCCCCAAGGGATCCAACACCTCCTTTTTTACATACTCAGAAAAGGACATTCCACTAACCTCCTCCATAGCCAGGGAGATCATTACCCAATCAAAGCTGGTATACAAATAATCTGTTCCCGGTGCAAACTCTAAGGGGTCATCCTGAAATACCTCCAAACTCTCTTTGATCGAATAAGGCTTGTTTAAGGCGTATTCCTTGCCACGATATCCGCGGATACCGGCCGTATGAGATGCCAGCTGACGGATTGTAAAATCGTATTCTTTTTTAGGAAAATATGGAACATATTCATAAAAGGAGGTATCCAGCTGTATCTTCTTATCTGCCACCATTTTTGCAAGCGCCGTGGCAGCAATGGGTTTGGAAGCACTGGCTATCCTGAAGAGTGTTTTCCCGGGATCGACTTTTACTTTTTTCTCTATATCTGCGTATCCATAGCCTCTCTGGAAGATCTTTTCACCTTTTTTAAGCACAGTAACGGCCATCCCCGGTACTTTTCCGGATTCTACCAATTCTTGCAACAAGCCATCCGTACGTTTTAAGTTTCCCTTATTTCCGGAGATCTCTCCGGAAACATCAGAATAGAAAAGTTGCCGTATGTATGATATGAGTCCCATTCTGGTCCTAATCCTTAAAGATCAATCTTCCCCTGTACAATTCTTCTATATCAACAGAATCTGGTTGGTTAAAACTCAGAACATCCCCGGTTCCTCTGATCACCCCCCTAAGAATTTGCTGTGGAGTCACCAGTATATCATTGCTTCCACGATGAGCAATGACCACTTCCTGAGCAATCAATTCTTCGGCCTCTATCCTGGAATCACCTGCCGCTATAGTAGCAGTAAAGCGCTGCGTATTTCCTCTTAATTGAAAATAGGCAATACCATTGGCTACCACCGATAGATTCTGTGTGTTAAGCTCGAGATCGAAAGAGCCATCTGTGGTCTCGGTTTCCGGATTGTTAAAACTTTCTGAGATCAAACTCAATGAAGGAAACGACAGAGAACCATCGCTTCTTATGGGCCAACCGGTGCTGCTCCGTATTTCATTGATGTTAGGAGAGGTAACAAAGATCCTGGTGATACCATATTCCCTGAACAGATTACAATTGTTGGTATTGCGT
>JABDQS010000126.1 GCA_013042125.1 Eudoraea sp. | reverse complement strand
ATATTATATGGAGTAGGCTTAACGGCGGTGAGTGGTACCACGGCAAAGTTGGTAAACCACATTTGTTTTGATTCACGATCTGTAGGTTTAGACGATGTCTTCGTGGCAATAAAAGGAACACAATCTGATGGGCATACCTATATAAAAAAGGCTATTGACCTGGGGGCAAATGCCATTGTTTGCGAAAAAATGCCCGAAGAACTCATCAATGAGATAAGTTATATTGAAGTTGAAGATTCAAATAAGGCGCTGGCTATTATGGCGTCTAATTTTTATGGAAATCCGTCCAAGAATTTAAAATTGGTAGGTGTTACCGGTACAAATGGTAAAACCACAATAAGCAGTCTGCTCTATCAATTATTTAAAAAGGCCGGATATAAGGTTGGATTGCTTTCAACTATCAGGATCATGGTAGATGAAAAGGAGTACACCACTACGCATACAACGCCAGATGCACTAACGATTAACAAGTACCTATCCCTGATGAATGAAGAGGGGGTCGAGTTTTGTTTTATGGAGGCCAGTTCGCATGGTATTGCTCAACGACGAACCAATGGACTATTTTTTGCAGGGGCCATTTTTACCAACCTCAGCCATGATCATTTAGACTATCACAAAACCTTTGCAGAATACAGGGATACTAAAAAGAGTTTGTTCGATGGCTTACCGAAAACAGCTTTCGCACTTTCTAATATAGATGATAAGAACGGACTGGTGATGTTACAGAATACTAGTGCAAAAAAATATACGTATGCCTTAAAAACATATGCAGACTACCGGGCTCAGATCCTGGAAAATCAATTTAGCGGGCAACTGCTGAAAATCGAAAATAATGAGCTTTGGACCAAACTTATTGGCCATTTCAATGCCTATAACATCCTCGCCATTTACGCCACGGCAGAGTTATTGGGTCTGGAAAAACTCGAAATTCTTAAACTATTAAGTGAATTGGAAAATGTGGATGGCAGGTTCCAATATTTTATATCAAAACAGCGCATAACGGCTATTGTTGATTATGCCCATACGCCGGACGCCTTAAAAAATGTGTTGAGTACAATCAGCGCATTGAGGACTGGAAATGAAAGCGTCATCACCGTAGTGGGGTGTGGTGGTGATCGTGACAAGTCTAAGCGTCCGGTAATGGGGCATATCGCTTCATCCATGAGTAACAAGGTCATTTTTACCTCGGATAATCCCAGAACGGAACCACCCAACACCATTATTTCGGAAATGGAAGCAGGAGTGGAACCACAAAATGCAAAAAAGGTACTGTCCATTGAAAATAGAGAGCAAGCCATAAAAACGGCCTGTCAGTTAGCCGATGCACAAGATATTATCCTGTTGGCAGGGAAAGGTCATGAGACCTATCAGGAGACCAATGGCAATAGGATTGAATTCGATGATTTTAAGATCGTTAGAAAAGTCTTAGAAGATTTAAATAAATAAGAGCACCAAGAGGCAGAATATGTTGTACTACTTATTTGAATATTTAGAAAAGCAATACCAGTTCCCCGGGGCTACCCTGTTTCAGTTCCTTACATTCAGGGCGGCAATGGCAGTGCTGCTTTCTTTGATTCTTGCAACCACTCTTGGAAAACGCATCATACTTTTTCTTCGTCACAAACAAATAGGGGAGACCGTACGCGACCTTGGTCTGGACGGGCAGCAGGAAAAGCAGGGCACCCCAACAATGGGAGGCCTTATCATCATTATGTCCACCCTTGTACCTGTACTTTTGTTTGCGCGCCTGGATAATATATATGTCATTCTGCTGATCATAACCACAATCTGGATGGGCATCATCGGATTTATAGATGACTATATCAAGATCTTTAAAAAGAACAAAAAAGGCTTAAAAGGGCGTTTCAAGATCTTAGGTCAGGTTGTACTGGGACTTATGGTAGGTGCTACCCTTTTCTTTCATCCGGAGGTTACCATGAAGGATAAGAACAAGTCAATAATTACCGAAAAATTTGAGGTTAGGGAGGTAGAAGGTAAGGAGCACAAATCTACCAAGACCAATATTCCTTTTTTTAAGAACAATGAGTTAGACTATGCCGATCTTATTTCATGGATAGGCGAAGGAGCTCAATCCTACGCCTGGTTGATCTTTATTCCCATTGTTATTTTTATTGTTACCGCCGTTTCTAATGGCGCCAATCTTACGGATGGGATTGATGGTCTGGCCGCAGGAACCTCGGCTATTATAGTCCTTACCCTTGGCATATTTGCCTGGGTCTCCGGTAATATCATTTTCTCTGACTATCTGGATATTTTCTATATCCCTCGTGCCGGAGAACTTATTGTTTTTATTGCCGCATTTGTGGGAGCATTGGTAGGTTTCCTTTGGTATAATGCCTATCCCGCTCAGGTTTTTATGGGAGATACCGGCAGTTTAACAATAGGAGGGGTCATAGCAGTGATCGCCATCATTGTTCGGAAAGAATTACTCATTCCGCTGTTGTGTGGGATCTTCTTTGCAGAGTCATTGTCCGTAATGATGCAGGTTAGTTATTTCAAATTCACCAAACGCAAATATGGAGAGGGAAGACGCATTTTTTTAATGTCCCCAATTCACCACCATTATCAAAAGAAGGGGTATCACGAAAGTAAGATAGTTACCAGATTTTGGATCATTGGGATCCTTCTGGCGATCGTTACGATAGTAACCTTAAAAGTGAGATAAATGGAGCGGCTGGTGATCCTGGGAGGAGGAGAAAGTGGCGCAGGTACCGCCATCCTGGGGAAACAAAAAGGTTATGAGGTCTTTGTCTCAGACAAAGACAAGATTAAAGATAAATACAAAGACGTTCTTACACATTTTGGAATTGATTGGGAAGAAGGAGGTCATTCTGAAGAGAAGATCCTAAATGCCGATCTGGTCATGAAAAGTCCGGGCATCCCTGATAAGGTGCCATTGGTTCAAAAACTTGCAGCCAATAAGATCCCGATAATATCGGAGATCGAATTTGCAGGCAGATATACGGATGCTACCATAATTGGGATCACTGGAAGCAACGGTAAAACCACGACCACCATGCTAATACATCATATCCTGAAACAAGCGGGATATTCAGTGGGTATGGCCGGAAACATCGGAGACAGTTTTGCAAAAATGGTAGCCGAATCTACCTATGAATATTATGTTCTGGAGATAAGCAGTTTTCAGCTGGATGGGATCACCAAATTCAGGCCACATATTGGAGTGCTAACCAATATTACACCAGATCATTTGGACCGTTATGAATATGATTTTCAAAAGTATATAGCTTCCAAATTCAGGATAACGATGAACCAGACAAAGGAAGATCATTTCATTTATGATGCAGACGATGAAGTGATCGTTGACTACTTACTTAAACACCCAATTCAAGCCAAATTACTCCCCTTTTCTTTAGAGGTAGAAGGGGAACAAGGAACACATATTAGAGACAAACACTTTGTAATTAAGACAGAACAAGGAACTATGGAAATGACATCAGATTCACTGGCATTAGAAGGAAAACACAACCTGAAGAACACTATGGCCGCTATCACTGCAGCCAAGCTGGTGGGGATTCGCAAGGAAACCATCAGGGAAAGTATTCAAAATTTTCAAGGGGCGGCACATAGATTGGAAAAGGTGTTGAAAATACACCATGTGCAATATATAAATGATTCCAAAGCTACCAACGTCAATGCCACGTATTACGCACTAGACAGTATGTCTACTCCCACGGTTTGGATCGTTGGGGGCCTGGATAAAGGGAATGATTACAAGGTGCTGATGCCTTTGGTACGCGAAAAGGTCAAAGCCATCATCTGTCTGGGTATGGACAACACAAAATTGAGACAAACCTTTCAAAATGCAGTGGACATTTTTGTTGAAACGTATGCGATGAGTGAGGCTATTAAAGTTGCTTACAAGATCGCCGAACGAGGCGATACGGTCTTACTTTCTCCAGCCTGTGCCAGTTTTGATCTTTTTAAGAATTACGAGGATAGGGGCAATCAATTTAAAGAAGCAATAAAAAACTTATAGAATTTGAAATTCCTGCAACACATACAAGGCGATAAGGTTATTTGGGCAGTGGTTGCCCTACTGGCCTTATTTTCATTCCTGCCGGTCTATAGCGCCAGCAGTAATTTGGTGTATGTGGTAGGTAATGGTACCACTATAGGCCACCTAATGAAACATGGCTTGCTGTTGTTCTTAGGCTTTGGGATCATTTACGGGATACATAAGATACCTGCTCATTATTTTAAAGGCCTGGCTATCATTGCCATGCCTGTGGTTATTGCTCTTTTGGTATATACGCTGGCTCAGGGAACTACCATAGAAGGGGCTAATGCGAGCAGGTGGATTCGCTTGCCTTTGGTGGGTATCACCTTCCAAACGTCTACGCTGGCATCTGTGGTCCTAATGATCTACGTTGCCCGTTACCTTTCAAAGATCAAGGACAGGTCTATCACCTTCAGGGAAAGTGTGTTGCCATTATGGTCTCCGGTATTTTTAATTGTTGTACTGATATTACCCGCGAATTTTTCTACTGCGGCAATCTTATTCTTTATGGTCCTTGTTTTGTGTTTTTTGGGAGGATATCCCTTGAAATATTTATCGGCAATGGTAGGTTCCGGCCTTATAGGCCTGCTGTTCTTTGTTTTGATCGCAAAAGCTGCCCCAGACCTTTTTCCTAACAGGGTAGACACCTGGCTCAGCCGAATAGAAAGTTTTTGGGATCCGGCAGATACAGAAGCTGATTATCAAATAGAAAAAGCAAAAATAGCTATTGCCAGTGGTGGTGTTGTAGGCAATGGGGCAGGAAAGAGTGTAATGAAGAATTTTTTACCACAAAGTTCTTCGGATTTTATTTATGCGATCATCGTTGAGGAATATGGCCTGATAGGAGGATTTGTCCTGATGTTCATTTACCTGTTGTTGCTCTTCAGGATCGTGGTGGTGGCAAATGCCAATGAATCGGTCTTTGGGAAATTGCTGGTTGTAGGGGTAGGATTGCCTATCGTTTTTCAGGCCCTTATTAATATGGCTGTGGCGGTAGAACTGTTTCCCGTAACAGGTCAAACCCTTCCTCTGATCAGTAGTGGGGGTACCTCTATTTGGATGACATGTTTGGCCATTGGAATAGTATTAAGCGCCAGCATAAAAAGAGCAAAAGCAGGTAGTGCGGAGCAGGAAATAGATGAGAATAACCCTTTAGAAGTCTTAAGTGGGCAACTTTAGGTTTATACTCTCGGGAGGAGGTACAGGTGGTCATATTTATCCGGCGATCGCCATTGCGAATGAATTAAAACGCAGGTTTCCGGAGGCGAAAATACTGTTTGTAGGCGCTTCGGACCGGATGGAAATGGAAAAAGTGCCTCAAGCGGGGTACGAAATAAAAGGATTATGGATCAGTGGATTACAACGAAGATTAACATGGAAGAATCTGCTGTTTCCTGTAAAAGTGATAAGTAGTTTGATACGAGCACGAAATATTGTTAACACTTTTAAACCGCATGTGGCCATAGGCACAGGGGGCTACGCCAGTGGTCCGGTGCTTCGTGTGGCATCGCAAAAAGGAATTCCATGCGTTTTGCAGGAGCAGAATTCTTATGCGGGTATGACCAACAAGATCCTGGCCTCAAAAGTTAACAAAATTTGTGTTGCCTATGATGGAATGGAAAAGTTCTTTCCAAAAGATAAGACCGTAAAAACCGGAAATCCGGTTCGTGCCTCCTTAGTTCAATTACCCGAACAAAAGACGGCTTCATTTGCTCATTTCGATCTTGATCCGGAGAAGCAGACCCTATTGGTACTAGGTGGTAGTTTGGGAGCAAGGAGGATCAATGAATTAATTGAAGAGCAATTGCCAAATTTCAAAAAACTGGGCCTGCAGCTTATCTGGCAATGTGGCTCTTTATATTATGACCGTTACAAACAGTATGCCTCAGAATTGGTAAAAGTGACAGGCTATCTGAACCATATGGAGCATGCATATAAGGTTGCTGATATTATTATTTCCAGATCAGGGGCAGGATCTGTTTCTGAACTCTGTTTGGTTGGAAAGCCGGTGCTTTTCATTCCATCGCCCAATGTGGCAGAAGATCATCAAACCAAGAACGCAAATGCGTTGGTGCAAGAAGATGCTGCACTTATGATACAGGAAAGAAACCTGGAAAAAGAATTCAAACAACGTTTTGAAGAACTCCTCGCTTCTAAAGAGAAAATGGAACAGCTGGGTAAGAATATAAAGAAATTGGCCCTGCCAAGAGCCACTGAACATATAGTTGATGAGATCGTAAAACTAATACATAAGGTAGATGAATAATTTTTCATTCCATAAGGTATATTTTATCGGTATAGGCGGCATAGGAATGTCTGCCCTGGCCAGATATTATACGTTCCTTGGAAATGAAGTAGGGGGGTATGACAAAACCAATACACCGCTAACCTCTGAATTGGAGGCATTAGGAATGATGATCCATTATGAGGATAAGGTCTCCCGGATCCCGGGTTCATTTCTTTCGCCGGAGGATACCCTTGTGGTCTACACTCCTGCAGTGCCTTCAGATCACACAGAGTTAAACTATTTCCTCAAGCACAGATTTAACGTTAAAAAGAGGTCAGAAGTTTTGGGGATGATCACCAGAGACACCTTTTGTTTTGCCATTGCCGGCACCCACGGGAAGACAACCACCTCTAGTATCTTGGCGCATCTGTTAAAAGAGACCGGGACACCGGTCACAGCTTTTTTAGGCGGAATTTCAGAAGATTTTAATAGTAACTTCCTATGGGAAGGAAATAAATTCTCTGTCGTAGAGGCCGATGAGTTTGATAGATCATTCCTTCAGCTGACACCAAATGTTGCCTGTATAACCTCCATGGATGCAGATCATCTGGATATTTATGGAGACAATGAGTCCCTGCAGGAATCTTTCAGGGCCTTTGCATCCAGGCTAAAGCCCAATGGTAAGTTGTTTGTGCGAAATGGTTTGCCTCTGGAGGGTATTACTTATGGAATAGAGGACAACTCAGATTTTTGCATACGAAATATAAAAATTGAACATGGCACCTACATATTCGATTTGGGAACTCCTGAAACTACGCTTAAAGGAGTTAAATTCAACAAACCCGGCAGGCATAATTTGCTTAATGGGTTAGTAGCTTTTGCGATGGCGATCCAAGCTGGACCCCCGCTGGATCGCCTTGCAGAGGCACTTGAAACTTTCAAAGGGGTACAAAGAAGATTTTCTTATAAGATCAAGGATGAGCATTTTGTTTTTATTGATGACTACGCTCATCATCCTGCAGAAATAGACGCAATTTTCGAGGCAGTTAAGGAGATGCACCCCAATAAAAAGGTATTAACCGTTTTTCAACCTCATTTGTATTCGAGAACCAGAGATTTCGTAGAAGAATTTGCACGGAGTCTCTCCAGATTTGACAGTATCATTTTACTGGATATTTACCCGGCAAGAGAAAAACCTCTACCGGGAGTATCCTCTCAATGGTTACTGGATATGATTGCAAACCCCATGAAAAAATTGGTATCTAAAAAAGAGTTAGCAGGGGAGATAAAAGCGCAAAGACCACAGGTACTTGTAACCCTTGGAGCAGGGGACATAGGACTGGAAATAAATTCACTTAAAAAAGCACTGGAATATGAAAATTAATTGGAATTATTTAAAATTTATAGCTCTAATATTCTGTATAACAGCATTATATGCTTTTTCAAACAAAAGAAGTCTCATTAGGCCTGTACAGAATATGGAGATCATTTTTGAAGGAAACAACAATTTATACCTATCTCAAGAAATGGTTAATAAATTGTTAATACAAAATTATGGTAGTGTCCTCAATGTGGAGAAAGAAAAATTAGTTTTGAATACTATAGAAAAGGTCATTGAGACCCATGATATGGTAAAAAGCGCCCAGGTATATCTTACTATTGATGACAAACTTACATCTAAAAT
>JABDQS010000125.1 GCA_013042125.1 Eudoraea sp. | reverse complement strand
AATCAGAGCAGTTGTACCGGTCACTAAATGTGTACGGTTTAATTTGGTGCTCACTTGCACAGTTAGTTGGCAGTTTTGAATAGCTTCTGCCGTATAATCAGTGTCGGATGCCGCCATTAAAAAATTTCCTCCCAAACACATAAATACCTTCGCTTTGCCTTCATGCATGGCTTTCATGGCCCCTACCACGTCTACCCCCATCTTATCAGGAGGAGTAAAACCCAAATGTTCCTTGATCCTCGCATTTAGTTCTTTACTTACATAGTGCATGATCCCTACACTGCGGTCACCTTGCACATTACTGTGTCCCCTAACAGGGCAGGTACCGCTATTTGGCTTGCCTATGGCTCCTTTAAGAAGTAAAAGATTTACATATTCTTTTATGGTCGCAACTGAATTCTTGTGCTGGGTTAGTCCCATGGCCCAGCAAACAATTATCTTTTCAGACTTGGCCAGATATCTTACCGCTTTATCGATAGCAGATTCTCCTACTCCACTCATGGCGATTAGCTCCTGAAGATCGTATTTTGTAAGATCCCCCATCAGTGCCTCATAGCCTTGGGTATAGGTATTGATAAAATCGTGATCGAAGACAGCTTTTTCCTTTTTGTCCAGGGCTGCCAATTTTTTCAAAATAGCCTTCACCAGGGGGATATCCTGATTGATCTTTACCGGTAAATGCAAATCTGCGATTTGGGTCCCTCCTCCAAGCATCCCGGAAACGGACTGCGGATTTTTAAAGGTCCTTAGTCCACTTTCCAAAAGAGGATTGATACTTACTATCTTCCCTCCATTTTTCTTGCATTTTTCCAGCGCGCTAAGCATCCTGGGGTGATTGGTTCCCGGGTTTTGCCCGGCAATAAGGATCACTTCTGCCTCATACAGATCCTCTAATTTGGTAGACCCCTTCCCTATTCCCAAAGTTTCTGAAAGGGCTACTCCACTCGACTCATGGCACATATTAGAGCAGTCGGGTAAATTATTGGTCCCCAGTGCCCTGGCAAACATACCGTACAAAAATGCCGCTTCATTACTAGATCTGCCGGAGGTATAAAAAATAGCCTCGTCCGGATGGTCCATGGTATGTAAATGATCAGCTATTAGATTATAAGCTTCTTCCCAGGAAACAGGCTCATAATGAATACTACCTTCCCTTAGCACCATGGGTTCCGTGAGTCGGCCCAAAGAGTTGATCTGATAATCTGAGAGCAATGATAATTCTTCAACTGAATATTTGGCAAAAAACTCCCTTCCAATATGAGAAGTGGTGGCCTCATCTGCCAATGCTTTGGCGCCATTCTCACAATATTCGGCTATTTTAGAGGGCTCTTCAGGATCTGGCCAGGCACAACTGGGACAGTCAAAACCATCTTTTTGATTCATTTTTAATAATGCAGACATAGAACGTGTTACTCCCATCTCATTAAAGCTATGCTTTAATGTCTGATATACGCCTTGTGTGCCGGCAGCGACCTGTATTGGCTCTTTTATCTTCAGATTTGAGAAAGTAACAGGGCCTCTTGCTGAGACTTGGCGTTTCTTAGAGTTCTTTTCCATGGCTTCATCGACTAAGTTAGGGGGTGATCGTCTTGGGATTCGGATAATTATCGGATTGATCTTCAAGGCGTTCATCCAGGCAAACAAAATCTTTTTCAAGAAGAAGATCCAGGTTGTTATTGGCATCTATGGGAATGGTGGTTTCAAACCCCACTATTTCGTTCTTTTCCCATCCCTGTAATTTATGATTGCTAATGCTGAGAACCATTGTGTTATCCTTAAAACTGGCCTCCAAAGAGGCAATATTTTTGCGTTGTACTGCATATCTAAATGGATGAGGGTCAAGATAGGTGGTCTCTTCAACATATCCCTTTTCGCACAAGGTGGCCACCTCCGTTTTGGTAAGTCGGAAGCGAATTGAGTTTCCTTTTATTCTGATCTTCATGCTAATTATTAGTTTGGTATTAAAGTTACAATTTATTCAATTTGCCCTCTGTTGTTTGCCTTTAAATTTATGGTTAATGGTATCCCTATTAAAATGTTGACCTTAGAAATTGTAAATCGAGTATCTTGCCAACTAAATGAAAATGGGTGCAAACATCAGGATAATTTTTCTCACGGGTATGCTGGTTTGTAAAGCGCTCTGCCTTCCCGCCCAGGATTACCTGGACCTTGCATCTTTTTCCTATACAACTGCCCTTAACAGGTCTTTTGAGGATCTCCCGAATGATAAGGCTATTCAGGAATGGAATTTAACTCTTGATGCTCCCATAGTTTTAAGTCCAAAAACTGCTTTGATCACAGGGATTACCGCGGGGAGTATTAGAGTGGGCCTTTACCCCTCTTCCGCACCCATTACCAATTTGTATACCCTTAGTTTACGACTGGGCTGGAACACGGTCTATTCTGAAAAATGGTCGGGAACCTATCTCATAGTTCCGAAGATCTCCTCCGATTTCACCAGTGGCTTTAGGAATGGAAAACAAATTGGATTCATAGGGCTCTTGACCAATACAAAATCGGCTCGTTTAAAATACATGTATGGCTTATATACCAATACTGAGGAATTTGGGTTTTTAATAGTTCCCTTGGCAGGTATATATTTTAAAAGTTCGAACGATCTATGGACAGCCAATTTATTACTTCCGGCAAGAGCAGATATCAATTATCGTTTTAATGATAATACTTCAACGGGCATAAGTTTTGACGGACTGGGAAGTTCTTTTAGTATACAAAACACAGGCTTCTCGGATCATTATGTAACCAGGTCTTCTCTTGAATTTTATGGATACGGAGAGTTCAAGGTGAGTCCTAATTTATTTTTAAGGGCCAAATTTGGTTATTCTTATGCCAGAAATTACAGGGTCTATAGCCAGGACGACCAGGTAAGGTTGTCACTGGTTGGAATATTCTTTGGCAACAAAGCTGCAAGTTTAAACACTGATCTGGAAGATGGATTTCAAGCCAAGGCGCAATTGATCTATCGCTTTGATCTTTCGAACAGAAAAAATTAATTCGTAATTTTAGGTAGATCTCCACCTATGAAAAAACTGATAAGAGCCATTATAGCCGCATATGGAGCCAAAAAAATTGGCGGTGGTCGTTGCGGATGCATCGGAACTGTTGTTGTTTTTCTGATTCTGTATTGGCTGTTGGGATATGTCTTTAAAGTATTCTAAGGATTAATACTGCAGAATCCGCTACTTTTGCGGAGTGAATTTAAAAAGGCGTTCCCAACTCGAATTCGTAGGCCTTATGGCAGCATTGATGTCTATTGCTGCGCTTGCGTTGGATGCACTTCTGCCTGCATTAGATATTATTGGGATTTCCGTAGGAACTACCAGCCTCTCTCAGAATCAATTACTGATCACTTTATTCTTTTTAGGCCTTGGTGTTGGACCTTTGCTCTTTGGACCTATTTCGGATAGTATTGGCAGAAAACCGGTGGTCTATGCCGGGTTTACACTATTTATCCTGGCCAGTATTTTATGTGTATATGCTCCAAGTTTTGAGATGATGATCACGGGGCGCATACTACAGGGTATTGCCCTTTCGGCACCGAGAACCATCAGCGTAGCTATGATACGCGATAGGTATAGCGGGGATCAAATGGCGAGGATCTTATCTTTTGTGGTTGTAGTATTTATTCTGGTACCTATTGTAGCACCTACCTTGGGGAAATGGGTGTTGGATGCATTTGGCTGGGAGGCCATTTTTCATGTACAGGTGATATTCTCCATCCTGGTTGCACTTTGGTTTTGGAAGCGCCAACCGGAAACGCTTACAATTGCCAACCGCACTTCTTTCCGAATGAATGTGTTTGTGAATGGCTACCGTGAGTTATTGAACTATAAACAAACTATGGTATTTACCTTTATCTGGGGATTTATTACCGGCTCTTTTTTAGTATATCTAAGTACATCTCAACAGATCTTTGAGGAGCAATATCTCATGAAGGAGTCCTTTCCGTATATTTTTGCCACCCTGGCCATTACCATTGGAGCCTCCACCCTGTTGAACGGCACACTGGTGCTCCGGTTTGGAATGTTGCGTTTGGTGAGCATCGCGCTGGCATTTTATATGTTGATCCCGCTTGTTTATGTAATTATCTTTCAATCCGGTATAAATCCGCCGTATTGGGTGGTCTTGTGTTTCTTTGCACTCGAATTCTTTGCTGTGGGTTTTATTTTTGGCAATTTACGAGCCCTGGCAATGGAGCCAATAGGACATATTGCAGGTATAGGGGCTGCTTTAACGGGCTGTCTGGCCACCTTAATGGGGGTTCCAATAAGTGCTTTTATCGGGAGTTTTGTAAAAGATTCTGTATTGCCTGTTTTTATTGGCTTCCTGGTATGTGGATTTATATCCTATGGTATTCTGGGATATTATTATCTTTCAAAAAGACGTTATTTAAATTTGTAAATCACCAGAACATCCTATCTTGTAATATTGTTTTGTTTCAGAGATGCTTCCTGTTTTTGAATTAAATTTTCGTGAATGTTAGTTTGGATTGCCTTTATTACCTTAATTATTATTTTCCTTGCCTTAGATCTTGGTATATTCAACAAACGTGACCATGTTATCCGGAGCAAGGAAGCTAGTTTATGGACCGCCTTGTGGGTAACCGTTGCCCTGAGTTTTAGCGGAGTTATCTATTGGTTATTCTCAGCGGGGTTGGTCGATAACCCTACCCAAATGACAGCTAATGCAGCTGTATTGAACTACATCACTGGCTATCTTATTGAGTTATCGCTTAGTGTTGACAACGTTTTTGTGATCGCTGTGATCTTTTCAGCTTTTAGTATCCCGCCAATATACCAGCACAGGGTTTTGTTCTGGGGAATTTTAGGTGCCATCGTTTTCAGGGCTATGATGATCATTTTTGGTATTACCCTTATCAACAGATTTGATTGGGTCATTTACGTATTTGGGGTGTTTTTGTTATATACCGCCTACAAGATGTTTAAATCTGAAAGCATCAAATTTAATCCTAAAAATTCGCTGGCATTTAAATATCTCCGAAAAGTGTACCCCCTTACAACACATATGAAGGGCCATGATTTTTTCATTCGGCGAATGGGCATTATAGCGGCTACTCCATTATTCGTTGCATTAATTGTAATAGAGTTAACAGACATTTTATTTGCCTTGGATAGTATCCCGGCTATTCTTGCAATCACGGCTGACCCATTTATTGTATTTAGCTCAAATATAATGGCAATTTTAGGGCTGCGATCGATGTACTTTCTCGTGTCCAGAATGCTCTCCAAATTTAGATTTATAAATTACAGTTTAGTGGTCATCCTGGGATTTGTAGGACTAAAAATGCTGACCGCAGAATACGTTCATGTTCCATCGTGGATCTCTCTATCCCTGATTTTAGTATCCCTTGTTTCCGGGATCGTTTTTTCTTTACTGATCCCAGAGAAAAATCCGAATAGTGATACTGAAACTAAATAGACTAACCGTGGATCTTTGCCTTCCCAATATATGCGAGGATCTCTTGTTCTAGCTTAATAACCTTATCGAACTGACGCTGGTATTCTGCCAGGTATTCATGTGAACTTTTGCGCGACTTGCGGATCCCGAAAATTATTTGGTCATTCTCTTGCATTAGATCACGAAGCGTGTGTTTTAAATGCTCCATTTGCTTATACAATTTTTCTGTTTTGGGAACACAGTGATACGATCCTAGTTGATGGGAAAGGGACATAAGATAGCGTTGTTGCCTTTCCAGATAATGGATGTGAGGTATAGCAACTTTTTCGTTTTTTAGAGGTGATGATGACCCTTTGATTTCCATGACGCACAGCTTAAAGAATTAGGAGACCTAAAGAAGGATACCATAATGTACAAATTTTCCTTCATTTTATGTGCTAATTAACATAGAATTGTTGCTTTCATAACACAACAACAGAGAACGGAACTACACCAATAATGGTGAGAATTGGAGTATTAAATAATGCTAAGGGGTTCTTTGGGGCGCTAGAGCAACTTGGATTCAATGATCTTTAAGGCGTCTTGTACTGTTTGCATATTGTCCATATCCTCATTTTCCAGTGTAACGTCAAAAGCATCCTCCACGTCGAGAACAATGTCCACTAAATTCGCAGAATTGATATTTAACTCTTTAAGAAAATTACTTTCCGGTTTTATTGCATCGGCAGAAACATCTTCAGGAAGATAGGGGGAGATTATGGCCTTCAATTGGGTATAGCGTTCTTCTTTTGTCATGGATCAATCTTTAAATCGTTTAAAAATAATACAAGCATTTACATCCCCAAAGCCAAAACTTGCTTTAGCAATTATTTTGGGCTCAATCGCTATGGTTTGCTGTGGGACCTTGGATGGATCTATAACCTGGGATATCTCAGGATGCAGGTCCTCACAATTTGTATTTCCATAGATACGTCCATTTGAAATTTGCAATACTGAACCAACACATTCAATACTGCCCGAGGCAGCAAGACAATGACCAAAGAGACCTTTAAAAGAATTGACATAAGGAAAGTCTTTTCCCGCCCTTCCTAATGCCTTGCTCCAATTATTGATCTCCACAGCATCCTTGGTAGTGGCGGTTAAATGTCCGTTGATGGCATCTATCTCAGTTGCTTTTATTCTGCTATTGACCACTGCTTCCTTAATACAACGTTGCACAGCTATATTATTTGGCGCCGTCATTGTACCTCCGGAACGTTGTCCTCCACTATTTACTGAACCTCCAAGTACTTCTGCATAGATCGGAGCTTTGCGTTCCAAGGCGCTCTCAAGGGTCTCTAATACTAATGCCCCTGCCCCACTGCCCGGCACAAAACCCGAGGCTGACGCACTCATGGGCCTACTGGCCAATTCCGGTGAATCGTTATAGCTTCTGGGTAAGATCCTCATAGCATCAAAACCACCCCATACATAAGGACCGCT
>JABDQS010000124.1 GCA_013042125.1 Eudoraea sp. | reverse complement strand
CCGCAATAGTGGTATTCACATTCTCTACGGCCTTCATTACGCCTTTGCCCATAAAAGCGTTGCCTCCATCTCTTAATTCCACGGCCTCGTGTTCACCGGTAGATGCTCCGGAAGGAACCGCAGCCCTTCCTAAAACGCCATTTTGCGTAACAACGTCTACCTCTACGGTAGGATTTCCTCTAGAGTCAAATATTTGACGGGCATGTACATCCAGGATGATACTCATATTTATTTGATTTATTTGGTTGATTTCTATTATTACAAAGATACAAAAGGCACAGAGCAATTACAGTTCTTTCCAAAGATATTGCCCTAATTTTTCGGCTCCCTTATACCAAAATATCCTTCTTGCTATGCTCTCTGATCAATTCAAAATACTGATCGAAAAGGTAAGCGGCGTCATGCGGACCTGGACTTGCTTCCGGATGGTACTGTACTGAGAATACGTTCTTATTTTTCATACGTATTCCGGCCACGGTCTGGTCGTTAAGATGTAAATGGGTAATAACCAATTCTGGATGTGCCTCAGTTTGTTCTCTGTTGATCGCAAATCCGTGATTTTGAGATGTGATCTCACCCTTCCCGGTTTCCAAATTGATCACCGGATGATTGATTCCCCGATGTCCGTTGTACATTTTATACGTAGAGACCCCATTGGCCAGGGCTATTACCTGATGTCCCAAACAGATCCCAAATAAGGGCCTGTCCTGAGCAATGATCTCTTTTGCGGTTTGTATCGCCTCTTTTAAGGGTTCAGGATCTCCGGGGCCATTTGAAATAAAGTACCCATCCGGATTCCAAGCCTGTAGTTCTGCGAAACTGGTGTCGTAAGGAAATACCTTGATATAGGCATCTCTTGCTGCCAGGTTCCGAAGAATGTTCTTTTTTATACCAATATCTAATGCAGCAATTCGGTAGGTGGCATCTTCCTTGCCAAAATAAAACGGTTCTTTTGTGGAGACCTTGGAAGCAAGTTCTAGACCAACCATACTTGGAACTTTTTTAAGTTCTTGTTTTAATTCTTCCACGGCATCTACGCGAGTAGAGATCACTGCATTCATGGCCCCGTGGTCTCTTATATAGCTTACCAACGCCCTGGTATCTACATCAGAGATCGCGAGTGTCTTATTCTCCTTTAAAAAATCTTGCAAGCTTCCATCGGCATCTGGTCTTGAATATTCATAACTGAAATTCTTACAGATCAGCCCTGCGATCTTCACAGAATCTGATTCAACCTCCTCTGTATTAGCTCCATAATTCCCAATATGTGCATTGGTCATTACCATCAACTGACCGAAATAGGATGGATCGGTAAAAATTTCCTGATACCCTGTCATTCCCGTATTAAAACAAACTTCACCAAAAGCGGTGCCTTCCACGTTACCTACGGCCTTTCCATAAAAGATAGTGCCATCTGCTAATAACAAAAGAGCTTTCTTTTTAGACTGATACTTCATTGAACTGCAATTTTTTAAGATTTCACAAATAAACATAAAAAAAGGATAGACTTTTAGGTCTACCCTTTTCAAATTTTTCAAACGTTATAAACATCCTATTCCTTTGAATCATCTGTTTTCGTTTCTTTCGGACCTTCGCCCTCTTCTTTCTTTGGAGCTTCTTTCTTAGGCTTCTCTGCCTTAGGTGCCTTTGCTTCCGGAGCTTTGGCTTCTGCCGCCGCTTCTGCTTTTGGCGCTTCAACTTCTGCCTCCTTCTTCTCCTCTGTGGCCACAGCAGTAGTCTCAGCTTTCTTAGAACTACGGCTTCTGCGCGTGCTCTTCTTTTTCTTAGCCTTACCGGCATTGTAGATCTCGTTGAAATCAACCAACTCTATCATGGCCATATCAGCGTTATCTCCCAAACGGTTCCCAAGTTTTATGATCCTGGTATACCCTCCTGGTCTGTCTCCTATTTTTTCAGAAACTGTACTAAACAATTCTGAAACTGCGTATTTATCTCTAAGGTTCCTAAAAACAATACGTCTGTTATGAGTGCCCTTTTCGAGGGACTTATTATTTTCTGCCTTTGATTTAGTGATCAAAGGTTCAATGAATTGTTTTAAGGCCTTGGCCTTGGCCACTGTCGTATTGATTCTCTTGTGCTCAATTAAGGAACAGGCCATATTAGCCAACATAGCCGATCTATGTGCTGTTTTTCTCCCTAAGTGATTGACTTTCTTACCGTGTCTCATCGTTCTGTGCTATCTGATCTTTTTTTCGGGTCTGTCTTATAAGCCCCAGGTAAAAGCTAAAATTAATCTTTATCTAGTTTGTATTTGGATAGGTCCATTCCAAAGTTCAAGCCCTTGTTGATAACAAGTTCTTCCAACTCTGTCAAGGATTTTTTACCAAAATTCCTGAATTTCATCAAGTCATTCTTGTTGAATGAAACCAAGTCTCCCAAGGTATCAACCTCTGCTGCTTTCAGGCAGTTAAGGGCTCTTACGGACAGGTCCATATCTACCAATTTGGTTTTCAACAGCTGTCTCATATGAAGTGATTCTTCATCATAGGTCTCAGTTTGTGCGATCTCATCGGCCTCAAGGGTGATGCGTTCGTCCGAGAACAACATAAAGTGATGAATTAACACTTTGGCAGCCTCTGTCAGGGCATCTTTAGGATGAATTGAACCGTCTGAAACGATCTCGAAAACCAATTTCTCATAATCGGTCTTTTGTTCAACCCTGAAGTTCTCAATGCTGTATTTTACGTTTTTAACCGGAGTGAAGATCGAATCTACCGCGATGGTCCCTATTGGAGCGTTAGATTTCTTGTTTTCCTCGGCTGGAACGTATCCACGGCCTTTTTCGATGATCAATTCAAGATTGATGCTCACCTTAGGATCCATGTTACAAATCACCAATTCCGGGTTCAATACCTGGAATCCTGAAATAAACTTTTGGAAATCTCCTGCAGTAAGTTGCTCCTTTCCACTTACGGAAACTGAAACAGTTTCTTCATTAACGTCTTCGATCTGTCTTTTAAAACGAACCTGCTTTAGGTTTAGGATAATTTCCGTAACGTCTTCTACTACTCCTTCAATAACGGAAAATTCGTGTTCAACTTTATCGATCCTCACCGAAGTAATCGCGAATCCCTCCAAAGATGAAAGTAATACTCTTCTAAGAGCGTTCCCAACAGTTAATCCATAACCAGGTTCCAA
>JABDQS010000245.1 GCA_013042125.1 Eudoraea sp. | reverse complement strand
CTCGGAAAAATGATACAATGAAAAACAATGTTGTCTTTCCCTATAAAATGTACCAATTTAGTATCTTTTTCCTGCCAATAGGGTTTCCAGTCCTTTCCTTCTCGCTTTGCCCATTCTTTAGTGGAGGAGATATAACCTATAGGCGCATCGAACCATACATAAAGTACTTTTCCTTCGCCTCCCTTAACGGGAACCGGGATTCCCCAGTCCAGATCGCGCGTCACGGCTCTGGGTTTAAGCCCGTCGTCTATCCAGGATTTGCATTGTCCGTACACATTGGGTTTCCAATCTGATTTATGATCAACCAGGATCCACTGTTTCAGAAAATCCTCATAGCGTTCCAGCGGCAAGAACCAGTGTTTGGTCTCCCTTAAAGTGGGTATCGCCCCTGATAAGGTAGATTTCGGATTGATCAGATCTGTGGCATTCAAAGAAGAACCACAGTTCTCACACTGGTCACCGTAAGCTTCTTCATATCCGCATTTGGGACATGTACCGGTAACAAAACGGTCTGCCAGGAATTGATCTTCTTGCTCATCGTATAATTGAGCGGTGGTTTCCTCAATAAAATCGCCCTGTTCGAACAACTTTGTAAAGAAATCACTTGCTGTTTGGTGGTGAATTTCAGCTGAGGTCCGGGAATAATTGTCAAAGGTGATCCCAAAGTCCTGAAAGGATCGTTTAATGATCCCGTGATATTTATCGATCAGTGCTTTCGGTGAGATACCCTCTTTTTTGGCTTTCATAGGAATAGCAACGCCGTGCTCATCGCTGCCACAGACAAATGCCACGTCCCTGCCGATCAACCGCAGGTACCGGGCATAAATATCAGCAGGGACATAGACCCCGGCCAAATGACCTATATGGATAGGACCATTAGTATAAGGAAGGGCTGCCGTTATAGTATATCGGGCAAAATTTTTGATTGCTGCTGGCATTAAACTCCTGGATTAGGGCACAAAAATAACCATTTTTTAATGCCCCTTCCCCAGTGTTGAAGAAAAAAGAAAACCCTCGTATGTCCAGGCGCAATGTTTAATTTTTGAACCGGAAATACGAGGGTTGCTATAGCAATGTAGGGGCAGCTTATGCCACCATTACGGATTTAGACATTTTTTTATCTTGTACCTGTATGCGATAGATGTATTTTCCGGTGGACAAATGACTTGGCATTCGTTCCCGTATGTTGATCTCTACAGATCCTTCGAACATCATTTCATTGTATATGGTACCTACATTCTGACCCAGAATATTGTACAACTGTATATCAACATGTGCACTAAACGGCATTTCAAGATAAATATGTGGTGTTTGTTGCGTCGGATAGAAAGGTTTGTGAACAATAGCGTTCAACATTTCTTCACTAGGATCTTCTGCATTAGGATCCATTGGAGTAGGAGGCGTAAACGGCTCATCGCTATACGCGATATCCGGGAATTCAACACCACTACAATTAAACCCTAGATTTACAGGAGCGTACGGATGATCTAATAAGTGTTGTTCCACCAGGGGAATAGGCACACATAACCATTCGGCCAGGACAGTGGCATACAGATCCCTAAAGTCCATAGTGTATTCTAAGTTTCCTCTTCCATTCGGATTCTCCAATGAAGGATGCTCTCCCACAAACGCACTTCCATTTAAGCCGGAGCCAAAGAAAAGGGTAGGGGCTGCTTTCCCGTGATCGGTACCATTAGAACCGTTCTCAAAGATCCTTCTTCCAAATTCGGAGAAGGTCATACTCAATACCTTATCATCTTGTTGCGTAAAGGCAACATCTTCGTAGAAATTGTTGATGGCAATAGACAAGTTAGACATAAGTCGCTCGTGAGCCAACGGCTGGTTTCCGTGTGTGTCAAAACCTCCCATGGAGATCATATACACTTTGGTTCCCAGATTTCCTTTTATCAATCTTGCAAGCAGAGCCAATTGTCTGGCAAAGCCGTTATCCTGGTATTGAACCTGGTTCTGACCTCTTTCGTAGGCCTCATGGATAAGTCCGGAGTATTCATAGGTGGTATTTGCTACCCCTCTTAAGAATCTCAATTGATCTCCATACATACAATCATTAAAGAGTGCAGGATCCAGGCTGTACTGAACGCCGCTCTCTGCGATCTCTTCCAATTGATCAATGTTAGATGTTACAAAGGCATAATTGGTCTCTTCGCCCTGAAATACTAAACTACCAAAGTTTCCGATCTGAATAGCAGCAGGCGAGGCCGGTGGATTCACCAGATAATCTGGATAAATATTTTCAAAATAACGACCCATCCACCCTGTGTCCAAACCTGTGAAACCTGTGGTGGTAAGATCTGTATTGGCATAGATGTCCGATCCTGTAAAATGCGACAGACTTTGGTTTTCGTATCCAACACCATGGACAGCCTTAACCTGACCCTCGCCCCACATGGGCTCCAGGGCATTCATATAGGAAGGCACTCCAAATTCGTCAGTAAGTTTCAGTACTTTACTTTCAGGAATATAGATATTAGGCCTTGCATTGGCGTAAAGATCGTACTGTTCAATTGGGATCACGGTACTTAATCCGTCGTTCCCACCAGATAGCCTTATAAGAATAAGGATGTTATCGGTATTTGCATTCGCAATGGCAGATGTAAGGGGTGAGGGAGCGGAGGCGGTAAGCATATTGCTTCCCAGCATCATAGATCCGGACCCGGCAATACCAAGGGCTTGCAGGAATGAACGTCTGCTCCAGAACTTGTGTTCCTCGTCATGACCGTTCTGATTCTTTATATTAATAGGGATATGATTATTGCACATAACTGTAGGTATTATTTTAGTTGAAACTCAGGTTGTCTTGATAAATGCATTAGCAGAAGAAAAACTTGCTGCGGAACTTCCGGACTTACCGAAAGCATCCAAAGGCCTAATCCGCCGGGGATATAGTCCGATCCGTAATACTCTTCAGGGACGTCTTCGATCTTAAATACTGACATGGCATTTTCGAAATCCTGGGCAGTAAGCAATCCCAGAGGAGTAAACTTGTTTACTAGCGCCCGTACTACGGTCTCCGGATTACTGGTATTGCTGTCAGCTGGTCCTACAGCATCCATGGCCAGGGTTCTGAATTGTTCAGGATTCCCCTGGAAGAAAATCTCAAGAAAGACCTCTACGGTTAGCCACCTTCCTATAATGAAGTTGGTATTGATCCAGGTTCTATCTCGCTGCCAACCGGCAACATCAAAAGGATCGAACAAAGTTTGTCCGAGCATTCTGGTTGTATCTACAACATTGAGTATAGTATTGTCATTATATGCAAAATTGGTTTCATTGATAAGGTTAAGGTAAATATCGAAGGGACTTTTTATTATCACACCAATGGCCTCATCATCAAAGAAATGCTGACTCTTAAATAATTGAGATAAAACAGGGGCAATTTCAAAATTGTTGGCCACCATGGTGTTTGCCATTCCGGTGATAATTGTCTGCGCATTACCTGCATCGTCATCCGAATCCGGGTGAACAAAGAACTCATATAGTTTTTGGCAAATAAATCCGGCAATTTCATTAGGACGTTCCTGAAAAAGGATATCTATAACATCGTCATAGTTCCAGTTCCCGGTTTGTCCCAAAATAGTTTTTGGTCCTGCATCGAACCTGGTGGGATCAAAAGCAACTTGCTCACAGCCCAATTCACCGCGTTCCACATATCCGGTTAAGGCTTTGGCCGTTTCAATGATGTCTTGTTCTGTATATCCGTTTCCTTCCCCAAGGGTGAAAAGTTCATAAAGTTCCCGTGCGTAATTCTCATTTGGGTTGTTACCGTTATTATAAACACCATCCAGATAATACAGCATGGCAGAGGTTAGCCCAATTTCACTCACAAAGGTCTTAAAGTTTCCTATAGAGTTTCTTTGAAGACAATTGATATAGTAGTACAAGAAACTGTTGCAGTTGTATATATCTATTTCTGTTACGAAGTGGTTACTCCAGAAGAAGCTCAGCCTATCTCTCAGATTGTTAGTCACCAGTCCATTGGTATAGGAGACGGCCCATTCTTCTCGTTGAGCTCTTCTTAACTGGCGAGCCAGATCATCATCGTCAGGATAATTGCTGTTGTTCCAGTCTGCCCAGGCGGGAGCCGCCAAAGGAGGCATGGTCACAGCTTCATTGATAAGTGTATCTACCAAAGTTCCTGCATTTTGGCCAACGGCCGAATCAATAGTCTGTACTGAGGCACTAAACCCAAGTCTTCTATACAAATGCGCAGCCCTGACTTTATCCAGGGGTGTTGTGTATTGCGCTAATGTAGAGGTATTACAA
>JABDQS010000242.1 GCA_013042125.1 Eudoraea sp. | reverse complement strand
AGTATATTCCTCATCATAAGAGTATAATTTAAGTTATTGTCAGGAGTTTAATTGTTCCTTTTCCTCAGTGGATATTTGCAGGGCAGAATACTCCAGCTTCCACCCAATGGTTTCCACTAACTTTTCCATTAACAAAATAGCTTCCAGGGCTTCCCTCCTGGCAGTTTCCATTAGGCCGCTTTGGGGGATCTTATCCTTGATGTGCTTTATGGCCTCCTGATTCAGTGCGGTAAGATCGTTTGGGGTAAAGGCATTAAAAAGACCATTTTTTATGTCATAAAATTCTAAATCTGGTTCTATGGATAGGATCTGTGGTTGTGGAAAGTTAGTTAACACTATTTGTTTTCTGGCATTGTTTGCCTGTAATTGGATCTTTTGAAGATCGTATCCTATATGGACCTTGGCATTGATCACGATCAGCGCTTTTTTCTTGCTGCTAACCAGGCTCATAAACCGTTCTCTGGTATTCTCATATTTATAGATCTCGGCAAAGTCGCCTTCCACAGAGATCAACTTGCACACATTTTTTATCCGTTCCAGTAAAACAGTAGACTGAACCTCTGTGGTTTCTTTGTTTTGTTTCCTTCGAAAAAAAGAAAAGAGCCAATACATGGCAATAGAACCCAGTATCAGTCCTAATAAAACTTCCAACAAACCTTCCATATAAAGCTATCTGCGATTAGTGGTTAAAGGTAAGGAATGCGGAGAAAATACAAGCCGATCAGAGTAATGCAAAAAGTACGGGCCTGCTGGGGCTGGCATCATTCTCAAAAGGTGCCAGCTGCAAATTCAGGAAATAGTCGCCATCCTTGATATGATGGGGCACAAAAATAAATTCAGTAATGGTGGCAGTAGGTCTTAGGGTTCTGTTAATTCCCCAAAAGGCCTTATGCGCGAGCAAGGCACCTTCATCTTTCTCTTTGTCTACCGATGGCAGGTCTACCAGTAAATGCATGATCCCAATTTCTACCAAAAATAACATCCCGTCTTCGGTTATATAAGGAGGGTTGGTATTAGAATACTGTTTTGAGAGTTTCTCCTTTGTATTGGGAATGGTCCTTATCACCAGAGCTTCCGGTGATCCTCCATCCAAAGCCCTTTCGAGTTGTTTTTTGGAGATGACAAAATCTGCCCCTACTTTTTCCGGAGCAAGCGTAATGAGGGTTGCGGTAAAAAAATAGTGATCCAGGACCTTATTGACCGAGTGAACCTCTCGCGTAATATGGCCTAAACATTCGGTATGCGTGCCATGGGCATGTGGATTAAAATAAATGTCGTTAAAGTTGGTACTACTCCCCTGCTCTACGCTGCCTGTGAAATTTCCTTCAATATGGGGTTCAATCCTTGGTGGGGCCAGATACCAGGCATTGACATTGTTCTTATTTCCACGCATCGGGATTGAAATATCGAGAGGTTTGGAAAGGTCCACCTTATATGTTTGTTTTTTAAGGGTGATGGAAGTGGTCATGGTATTCCTTACTAATCTGATGGTCTTATCTCTTCTTTTCTAAAGGTAGCATAAATAAATCGGCCGCCAGACCATCACTTAAAAACTTCCCTTTCCTGCTCACCAACAAAATATCTTCATCTAAAAATAAAAACTGGTCGGTAATATGCCGTTTTGCTTGTTGTAATAAGTAATCAAGGAAGTGTTGTCCAAATTCTTCTTTTACTCTTTTTAAGGAAACACCCCACATGGTGCGCAAGCCGGTCATTATGTATTCATTATAGCGGTCCCTCTGGCTGAGGATCTCCACTTTCTGAGGCAACTCTCCTTTCTCTATGCCCCTGATATACCTGGTATTGTTGGCTATATTCCAGGACCTTTGAGTTCCATTAAAGGAATGTGCCGAAGGGCCTATCCCCATATACGTTTTCCCCTGCCAATAGGCCGTGTTGTTCCTGGAAAAATATCCCGGTTTACCGAAGTTGGAAAGTTCATAATGGACAAACCCCTCAGTTTCGAGCCCTGAGATCAGCATTTGGAATTGTTCTAATGCCATGTCATCATCTACATCCGGGACCATCCCTTTTTCGATAAATTTTTGCAGGGCCGTCTTTGGCTCTACAGTAAGGGCATAACTGGAAATATGGGGAATATAAAAGGACAAAGCGGTCTCAATGTTCTCCATCCATCGCTTATTATCCGCATTTGGAATACCGTAAATAAGGTCGATCGAAATATTGTCGAAGAGAGCCGTTGCTTCCCGGAGAGATTCTTTTGCCTGTTTGGCGTTATGCGCCCTATTCATAAGTTTTAGGTCCTCATCAAAAAAGGACTGTATGCCAATACTGAGACGGTTCACCTTCGAATTTGCCAATTCTTGTAACTTTTTTGATGTGAGGTCATCCGGATTCGCTTCCAGGGTGATCTCCGGATCCTTTTCTACATCATAGTTATCATACACCGTTTGGATCAACTGATCGATCTCCTTTGTACTCAAAACCGATGGTGTCCCGCCTCCAAAATAAACGGTTGCAATTTGTTGAGCCTTATATTCTTCTTTCCGGATTACAA
>JABDQS010000241.1 GCA_013042125.1 Eudoraea sp. | reverse complement strand
GGTCATTACCCCATGAGAGGTAGAAACAATTGCAACTCCCAAACCGTTCAAAACCCTTGGTAAATCATCAGAAGCGGCATACTTACGTAATCCGGGCTTACTGATGCGTTGTATTTTTTTTATGACCGGTTCTTTGGTCTGCTTATCGTATTTCAAAGCAATTTTGATAATACCCTGAACCGTGTTCTCTTCAAATTTATAACTAAGGATATACCCCTGATCGAACAAGATCTTGGTAATTTCTTTCTTTAAATTGGAAGCTGGTATCTCAACTACCCTGTGACCCGCTCTGCTGGCGTTTCTAACTCTTGTCAAATAATCTGCTATAGGATCTGTAAACATCTTCTTGCCTTTTTATATGGTACTACCAACTTGCTTTTTTAACCCCTGGGATCAACCCTTTATTGGCCATTTCTCTGAACATTACCCTAGACAGTCCAAAGGTCCTCATGTAACCTTTTGGTCTTCCTGTTAGCTTGCAACGATTGTGCATACGCACAGGTGAAGCATTACGCGGTAATTTTTGCAACGCGTCATAATCTCCGGCCTCTTTCAAGGCTTTTCTCTTCTCTGCGTATTTCGCTACCGTTTTTGCCCTTTTACGTTCACGGGCTTTCATTGATTCTTTAGCCATACTAATTCTTTTTAAAAGGTAAACCCAGTTCAGTCAACAAGGATTTTGCTTCTTTATCTGTTTCTGCGGAGGTCACAAATGTGATATCCATTCCGTTTATTCTATTGATCTTATCTATATTGATCTCAGGAAAAATGATCTGCTCAGTGATCCCCAGGTTATAATTTCCCCTACCGTCAAAACCGGTGGCTCTGATCCCCTGAAAATCTCGTACCCTTGGTAAGGCAGTTGTAACCAGCCTGTCCAGGAACTCGTACATCCGCTCACCCCTTAAGGTAACTTTAGCACCAATTGGCATACCTTTTCTTAACTTAAAGGACGCAACGTCTTTCTTAGAAATGGTAGCAACCGCTTTCTGACCTGTGATCATGTTCATTTCATCGATCGCGTGGTCAATAAGTTTTTTATCTGCCACGGCAGCACCAACACCTCTGCTTACCACAATTTTCTTTAATTTAGGCACCTGCATGATGTTGTCATACCCAAATTCCTCCTTAAGAGCATCCGTAATGCGCTCTTGATATTCTTTCTTTAATCTTGGAACGTAAGCCATAACTATATTACCTCGTTAGATTTTTTGGAAACCCGCACTTTCTTGCCATCTCGCATTTCAAAACCAACTCTGGTAGTGTCTCCAGATTTGCCATCGATCAATGACAAGTTTGAAATATGAATGGGTGCTTCTTTTTTCACGATCCCACCCTGTGGATTCTTTGCACTGGGCTTTTCATGTTTGGAAAGCATATTGGCACCCTCAATGATCGCTTTATTCTTTGCGCGGTCTACCGTCACCACCTTGCCTTCAGTACCTTTATGGTCTCCGGCTATGATGCGAACTGTATCCCCTGTTTTAATTTTTAATTTCATAGTCTGTATGATTATAGCACCTCAGGAGCTAATGAAACAATCTTCATGAACTGTTTGTCCCTAAGCTCTCTGGCTACCGGTCCAAAAACCCTGGTTCCCCTCATTTCCCCGGTTGGGTTCAAAAGAACACAAGCGTTGTCATCGAAACGTATATAAGAACCGTCTGGCCTGCGTACTTCTTTCTTAGTACGTACAACCACGGCAGTTGAAACCGCTCCTTTTTTGATTGTCCCGTTTGGCGTAGCCTCTTTTACAGATACTACGATTTTATCCCCTACAGAAGCGTATCTTCTTTTGGTTCCCCCAAGTACGCGGATTGTCAACACCTCTTTTGCTCCGGTGTTATCTGCCACTTTAAGTCTAGATTCTTGCTGTAACATAATTATTTAGCTCTTTCAAGGATTTCTACCAATCTCCAGCATTTGGTTCTACTTAAAGGTCTTGTTTCCATGATCTTTACTGTATCCCCAATATTGCAATCGTTGGTTTCATCGTGTGCAACATATTTCTTTGTCCGCAATACGAACTTACCATACATAGGATGTTTTACCCGCTTCACTTCAGAAACCACAATCGATTTCTGCATTCTATTGCTGGTTACAACTCCTACTCGTTCTTTTCTTAAATTTCTTTTTTCCATAAAGCAGAACCCGTTATTGGTTTTCCCTTTTTGTTATTTCAGTTGCCAATCGTGCTACTGTTCTTTTCACTTTCCTTAACTGAAGTGGATTCTCCAGTGGTGTTACGGAATGAGCCATTTTCAAATCAGCATGTTGCTTTTTGAAAGCGGCCATCTTTTCCATTAATTCCTCTACCGATAATTCTTTTATCTCTGATTGTTTCATGATCTTGATCATTAAAAATTACGCGGCATCGTAATCTCTTGCCACAACAAATTTTGTTTTTACCGGTAACTTCTGCGCAGCCAATCGCAAAGCTTCCTGTGCAACCTCTAGGGGCACTCCGGCTACTTCAAACATGATCCTTCCGGGTTTTACTACGGCCACGAAATATTCCGGTGCTCCTTTGCCTTTACCCATACGCACCTCTAAAGGCTTCTTGGTAATAGGCTTGTCTGGAAATATCTTGATCCAAAGTTGCCCTTGTCTTTTCATATATCTTGTAGCCGCAATACGCGCAGCTTCGAGCTGACGAGAGGTAATAAAGCTGGAATCCATTGACTTTATTCCAAACATCCCGTTAGAGAGCTGATGGCCCCTCCCGGAATTACCTTTCATACGGCCTTTTTGCGCTTTACGAAACTTGGTTCTTTTTGGCTGTAACATCTTTTCCTACTACTTTGTTATATATTACTTTCTTCTTCGTTTCTTTCCAGGATCATTTTTATCTTTTCCTGAACCCTTAGACATTCCCACTAATGGAGAAAGATCTCTTTTACCATATACTTCCCCTTTCATGATCCATACTTTCAGACCTAATCTTCCGTAGGTTGTATGGGCCTCGTCCATGGCATAATCAATATCTGCTCTGAATGTAGATAATGGAATACGTCCTTCCTTATATGATTCTGAACGTGCCATCTCTGCCCCATTCAATCGGCCAGATATCTGTATCTTAATTCCTTCAGCATTCATTCTCATAGCCGCAGCGATAGACATTTTGATAGCCCTGCGGTAAGAGATCCTGTTTTCTATTTGACGGGCAATACTGGCCGCAACCAGATTGGCATCAACTTCAGGTCTTTTGATCTCGAAGATGTTGATCTGAACTTCTTTGTCCGTGATCTTCTTGAGCTCTTCTTTTAATTTATCAACTTCCTGACCACCTTTTCCAATTATGATACCAGGTCTTGCCGTGGTGATCGTAACAGTGATCAATTTTAGTGTTCTCTCTATAATTACTCTGGAAACACTTGCTTTCGCCAAACGTGCATGAATGTACTTCCGGATCTTATCATCCTCGGCAAGTTTATCACCGTAGTCATTTCCTCCATACCAGTTAGACTCCCATCCTCTGATGATCCCTAAGCGATTTCCTATTGGATTCGTTTTTTGTCCCATACTAAGCTTCTGTATTATTGTTTGCTCCCACTACCAATGTAACATGGTTAGAACGTTTGCGTATTCTGTGTGCTCTTCCCTGAGGGGCTGGTCTTAAACGTTTAAGCATCCGACCAGAATCTACCCTGATCTCCTTAATAAAAAGATCGGCATCTTCAATATTGGCATCTTCATTCTTAGCTTGCCAGTTAGCTATCGCAGAAAGCAATAATTTCTCTAATCTTCGGGAAGCTTCTTTTGGATTAAAACGCAAGATAGCTAGTGCCTTTTCAACTTCTGCACCCCTAACCAGATCTGCTACCAAACGCATCTTACGAGGCGATGTTGGGCAGTTGTTCAGTTTAGCGAATGCCAGCTCTTTTTTCTCTGCCTTTATCCTTTCGGCCATTTGTTTTTTTCGAACTCCCATAGCTTACTTACCTTTTACCTTTATTTTTTGCCCCGGCATGACCCCTAAAAGATCTTGTTGGAGAAAATTCGCCTAATTTGTGTCCCACCATATTCTCTGTAACATATACGGGAACAAATTGTTTTCCATTATGTACGGCTATGGTTTGACCTACGAAATCTGGAGTGATCATCGAAGCTCTAGACCATGTTTTGATGACGGTCTTCTTATTTGTGTCTACATTCTGCTGGACTTTCTTTTCCAGGCTATTATGAACGTAAGGTCCTTTTTTTAGTGAACGTGCCATTTCTTTCTACTTTTTATTTCTTTCTACGTTCTATAATATATCTGTTGGTATCCTTGGTTTTAGAACGAGTTCTATATCCTTTGGCAGGAATACCATTTTTCGATCTTGGATGACCTCCGGAGGCTCTTCCTTCCCCACCACCCATTGGGTGATCTACAGGGTTCATAGCTACCGGTCTTGTTCTTGGCCTTCTGCCCAACCATCTGCTTCGTCCTGCTTTACCGGAAACGATCAACTGGTGGTCTGAGTTGGAAACAGCTCCAACAGTGGCCAAACAATTGCCAAGTACCATTCTGGTTTCACCTGATGGTAATTTTATGGTCACAAACTTTCCTTCCTTAGCCATAAGCTGAGCAAAGGTACCTGCACTTCTAGCCATCACAGCTCCCTGACCAGGGCGAAGTTCAATACAGGAAATAATGGTTCCCAATGGAATCTCATTCATTGGCAAGGCATTCCCG
>JABDQS010000239.1 GCA_013042125.1 Eudoraea sp. | reverse complement strand
GATGTGGCTTTATACCTATGTCTTTTCCAGGTTAGGATCTAAAAAGGTCATTAAATCCAAATAATTCAACATAACTATTCCGGTATCCTGTTTCAAATGGGGGCAATATCGCTATAACTGACAATAGCGGAATGATTTCATAAGGTTTATGCATAGCTTTGATGGACGAAAGCATCATTAATCCAGAAATAAAAATAGCTGTGATCAGGCTCCCGAACTTCACCATATTTTGACCCACACCAAAAAAGCATTTATCAGGCTAAACTATGATAAGAAGTTTAGAATAATTTTAAAAGGAATCCTAAGCCGAGCCGTTGAAGCATCTTTTTTTCAAAATTCCAAAAGAATGTAAACTGGCCAAAAAGCCATCCAAAAAGTACTAACAGCATTTGATAGAAAGGAAAGATAAGTAAAATCCGCAGGCTCCAATAGACCCATCCGCTCCACCAGCTTAAAGGAAAGGCCTCACGCGATAAACCCACCCAGTACAGAAAAGGTTTTGCCACATACACAGAGGCAGAGCCCGTAATGGCAAATACCCAAAATATGACCAGTAATTGCCAACTATTGTTAATACCCCAGCGTTCCTTTAGGCGTTCTTTCATGAGCTTTTTAAGGCGCCAAAGTTACTCATTTAGATTCTAGGAGCAAAGGGACCTAGGCGTTGATTATATTTGCGCTGAAAGTAAACAAAGTAATTGTAAAGTTTATAGTTGACCTCATAGCCATAATCGATCAGTGGATCATAATCGATCTGAAGTTGATACAATTGCGGGTTGAATTGTAATGTATTTATCACTCTATTGTTCCACTCTATTACAAGTATCCGGTTCCTGTTCTCAAGAAAGGATTGAGAGTAATATCCCTCGGGACGGGCTACGGACTGTAGCCAAACATTAAAGCCGGGTTCTATGATAATGATCTCGTAATTCGATTCGGAATCCGAAATTTCTACGGTATCAGCAACCGGAGTGTTAAAAACTTGTTTTTCCGTGTCAGAGATGTCAATAGTTGATTTTGTCCCAATACATCCTAAAAAGATCAGGGAGCCAACGAATACAGCAACTGAGATCAAACGTTTTGCAGTGATGTTTCTTTTATTTTCCATAGCCTCTATAAGATACAAAAAAACCGCCTGGGTTGTCCGGACGGTTCAGTTAAAAATCGTTAAAGATGAGGGGTGTTATTTGCCAAACAGACCGCCTAACATACCTCCAAGACCACCTTTTTTCTTATTAGATCCCAAGACCATGCCTGCTACATCATCCAAAACACTTCCATCTCCGTCCGCATCAATAAGGCTGGTTATTAGGCTTTGATTTTGCTGTGGTTGCCCACCTAACATTGATCCCAGTAATGAACTTAGTCCGTTTGCATCACTTACGTTGCTTTGTGCTTTTTGTCTTCCAAGAAAGCCCATAACTATGGGAGCTGCAATTTTTAATATCTGAGCTACACTGCCTGCATCCACTCCGGCTCTCTGGCTAATGGCATTTTCAACAGTAGCTTGTTTGTTGCCAAGCACATGGCCAAGGATCCCGGCTCCGTCACTAATTACATCATTATTCACACCTCCTTGAAAAAGGCCCCCTAAATTATCCAGGATACCCCCATTGTGTTTGGATGACAACGCATTCATAAGTCCGGCTGCATTTTGAGGATCGGAAGTATTTTTTTTCATGGCTCCTAGTAAAAGAGGCATGGCCATACTTAAAACATCAGCCGTTTTATCTTCCGGTTGACCGGTTTGTCCGGCAACACCGCTAATCAATTGTTTGCCCATTGGGCCGCTTAATAAATCTAATAATCCTGACATAGGTTTTGAATTTGTTCGTATTTAGTTAATGCGATATGTTGTATTTAGTCATACTTATTTTAGAAGACTTATGATCTGTTCCGCGAGTTCTGTCCCGATCCTGTCCTGTGCTTCTCCCGTTGCAGCTCCAATATGAGGAGATAAAGAGATCTTCGGATGCATTAGGATCCTGATCTCGGGAACGGGCTCTGATTCAAATACATCCAAACCCGCAAAAGCTACTTTGCCCTGATCAATAGCTTCTACTAACGCTACTTCGTCTATTACTCCACCACGTGCCGCATTGACAAGGCCAACTCCGGGTTTCATCATTTCCAATTCTCGTTTTCCTATAACATATTCTTTTTGGGCGGGGACATGCAAGGTGATAAAATCGGACGTTTTTAAAAGTTCTTCTTTAGTGCTACTCTTAAGTGAAAAAGACAAAGCTTGTCCGTCATAAAATGACAGTTCAATTTTGGCCTCCTCAATAAACGGGTCATAAAAGATCACTTTCATCCCAATACCCAAAGCTATTTTGGCAGTAGCTTGGCCTATTCTCCCAAAACCAAGAACCCCAAGTGTTTTACCTCTCAGCTCGGTTCCTTTCCCATAATTCTTTTTTAAACCTTTAAAATTTTTGTCTCCCTCCAAAGGCATATTCCTATTGGCATCATAGAGAAAACGAACACCACCAAACAAATGTGCAAAGACCAACTCTGCAACTGAACTTGAGGAGGATGCCGGTGTATTGATAACGTGTATTCCTTTCTCTTTGGCATAGGAAACGTCAATATTATCCATGCCAACTCCACCACGACCAATAAGCCTCAGGCCTGGGCAGGCATCTATCAATTCCTTTCTTACCTGGGTGGCACTGCGAACCAGTAGTCCAACAATTTCCTCTTCATTTATGAAATTGGTCAATTGTTCCTGTGCCACGGTAGTCGTAATTACCTCAAAACCGGCAGCTTCCAATGCGTGTATTCCACTATTTGAGATACCGTCATTGGCTAGTATTTTTTTACTCATAGAATTGCTGATCTCTTATGTTATGTATAATTTGAATTACCACTAGGCTTTGCGTTCCAGATCACTCATGATATCTACCAGTACACCCACGCTTTCCAGCGATAAGGCATTATACATGGAAGCTCTGTACCCGCCAACCGAGCGGTGACCATTAAGGCCATTGATACCTGCTTCTTTCCACATGGCATCAAAAGTATCTTTTAACTTTTCATTGGTCAGTGTGAAAGTGGCATTCATGTTAGAACGATCCTCTTTATTAGCGAATCCTTTGAATAGAGGATTCAGGTCAATTTCTGAATAAATAAGTTTTGCCTTTTTCTCATTGATCTCTTCAATAGCGGCAATACCACCCATGTCCTTCAACCATTGCAGCGTTAGCATAGACACATATACAGGGAATACTGCCGGGGTATTGAACATACTATCTTTGGCAATATGCACTTGATAATTCAACATGGAAGGTATTTTTCTGCTAACCTTGCCAAGGAGGTCCTCTTTTACAATAACCAGGGTAGTACCGGCCGGACCCATATTTTTTTGGGCACCTGCGTAAATAAGGTCAAATTTTGAAAAATCTAACTGACGTGAAAAGATATCCGAACTCATATCACAAACCACAGGAGCGTTGGTTGCTGGAAATTTCTTGATCTGAGTTCCAAATATGGTATTGTTTGAGGTTAAGTGAAAATAATCCAGATCATTAGGAATATCAAACTCCTTCGGGATGTAGTTGAAATTTTTGTCCTTGGAAGAAGCCAGTTCAATAGCCTTGCCAATTACGTTTGCCTCTTTTATTGCGTTAGAGGACCATGTGCCTGTGTTCAGATAGCCCGCCTTATTTTCCAACAAGTTATAAGCCAGCATGGGAAATTGAAGGCTTGCGCCCCCTTGCAGATACAAGGCCTTATACCCTTTTCCTTCTAAGCCTAAAAGCTCCAGAGCCAAAGATCTGGCCTGCTCCATTATAGCTACAAATTCTTTACTGCGATGTGATATTTCAATAAGAGAAAGACCTATTCCGTCTAGTTCAAGGACTGCTGCCGCAGCTTTTTGCATTACTTCGGTGGGAAGGATACAGGGACCTGCGCTAAAATTATGTTTTTTCATAGAGTTGTTGCCATTTTTGCAGTTGTAAAGGTCCTAAAATAACCCGAGATAGCAGGGACAATTCGGGAATAATTGTTTTATGTTTTTAACAAGAATTCAACAGTGTCCACCCCATCGGCATAATCTGTCAGCAAGGGGGATTGAGTGCTGCCAAATGGGATCTCATTATCAACGACCCCTTGTGATACAACACATTGTATCTGATCCTTTTCCTTTTTCAATTTTGCCAATAACCTATCCAGGGATTCGTACTGTTCATAAAACACGGTACCTATTGGAGAGGCATAGTTTTCATCTTCCTTTAACATAAAGAAGTTGTTATCTAAAAACGGAAACTCGCTCATCAGATACACTGCTTTGTTATAATCGTAATTATTATGGTATTTGTGATGATCTTTTAAAAATGAATATGACTCAATTGCTTTAAAGAACAGATCGAAGTTATATCCCTGTGGAACAAAAATTTTACTTACACTTCTGCATCCTAAACCAAAGTATCTGAATATATCTTCACCCAGGTCATTTAATTGTTCTTTGGATTCTGAACCGGTTAGTATGGCAATACTATTTCTGTTTTTTCTGATGATATTGGGTTTGTGACCAAAGTAATACTCAAAATAACGGGCAGTATTATTGCTCCCGGTTGCTATTACTGCATCAAAATTTGATAAAGTGCCTTTTGCAATGATCATGGATCCCTTTAAGGCAGGCTCAAAGGTCTCGAGCAAATTGATAAAAAAAGGCAGGAGGTCAGGGTCATTAGAAGAAGGCTTTATAAGAGACTTGTTCCCTGTTAGAACAACAGCTAGGAGATCGTGAAATCCCACCAGGGGAATGTTGCCTGCCATAATGATCGCGACATGTTTTGAGGGTTTATTTTTAAGGGTATAGGAAGTGAGCCAATTGTTTATTCCATCCAGGGTTAAAACTTTACCCCAGGCAGAAAAGGAAAACAACAGATTATCTTCTGTAAACCAACCATTTTTATGACCCGCCATGGTAACAACAGTATCTAACTCAGCGAAGCTTTTATGCATTTCCGGGGGTGAGGTCTCACCCAACTTATAACGGCCAAAGGCGCGAAGAAATTCGCCAAGTTTAACAAATGCTTGTATTCTTTGTTCAGAGGTCCCCATTATATTTGTACAT
>JABDQS010000237.1 GCA_013042125.1 Eudoraea sp. | reverse complement strand
GTGTACACGAGCTCGAAGGTTTTGGCAGTGCCTGTGCAGAGGAAATTTTAGAACAAGGGGGCAAAGAGCTTATGGCAAACATTAAAACGCAGCTAAAGAAATGAACACCGTCCTCTCAACAAGAATATTAAGCGAGGATCAAACCAGGGCACTACAAGATGCACAGATAGGGGTGGTAGAATACAATGCAATTTCTATTGATCTTAAAGATTTTACACTTCCTACAGGGTTTACATATTTCATTTTCACCTCTAAAAATGGGGTGAAAAGCTATCTGCGGCATAGGGCAAATAATCCCGCCCTCAACATGTTAGAAATCAGCTGTTTTTGTGTTGGACAAAAAACAAAGTTCTTTTTAGAAGAAAATGGTCAAAAAGTGATCAAAATGGCCGAAAATGCATTGGAATTGGCCAATTTTATCGCAAAACAGTATAAAAATGAACGTTTTTTGATCTTTACAGGGAATCGCAACAGGCCAGATCTGAGAAGGATCCTTAGCAAGGAGAACATTGTGTTTGAAGAAGTAGAAGTTTACCAAACAAACCTGGTGCCCCAACATCACAATAGGAAGTTTCAGGGGATATTATTTTATAGCCCCAGTGGTGTTAAGAGTTTTACACAGGAAAATGAAATTGGAAATACGCCGGTCTTTTGCATAGGAGAAACTACAGCAAGGGAAGCCAGGAAGTACAGTGAACATGTAACTATTGCTGAAAAACCTACAGTGGACAGTGTGATCGAAATACTAATTAAAAACTTATCTACTCTAATAAAATAAACATGGCGATAAAGAACGACCTATTCTTAAAAGCATTAAAGGGTGAGACCGTAGAAAGGCCTCCGGTATGGATGATGAGGCAAGCAGGAAGGTATCTCCCTGAATTTATGGAGCTAAAAAACAAGTACGATTTCTTTACCCGCTGCCAGACCCCGGAACTAGCCTCGGAGATCACCGTTCAACCTATCAGAAGATTTGGGATGGATGCCGCCATATTATTCAGTGATATCCTTGTAATCCCTCAAGCCATGGCTATCGAGGTGGAAATGAAACCTAATTTTGGCCCCTATTTACCTCACCCTATCCGATCTCAAAAGGATGTGGAACAGGTTATAGTCCCTGACGTTCATGAAAGTCTGGGCTATGTAATGGATGCCATCAAAATGACCAGGGAAAAACTACAGGATGAGGTACCGCTCATCGGGTTTGCCGGATCTCCCTGGACTATTCTATGCTACTGCGTACAGGGACAGGGCAGCAAAACCTTTGATAAGGCCAAAGAGTTCTGCTTCACTCAACCCATGGCAGCTCATGGACTGCTTCAAAAGATAACAGACACTACCATTGCCTATCTGAAGGCCAAGGTGGAGGCCGGAGTGGATGCGGTTCAGGTGTTCGATTCATGGGGAGGCATGTTATCCCCGGAAGATTACAATGAATTCTCATGGCCTTATATTCAACAGATCATAGACGCATTAAAGGACGAAGCCCCCGTAATAGTATTCGGAAAAGGATGCTGGTTTGCCCTTAAGACCATGTCACAATCCGGTGCGGCGGCCCTTGGTGTTGACTGGACCTGCTCTGCACAAAATGCACGATACCTCAGCGGAGGCAATATAACTTTACAGGGTAATTTTGATCCTACCCGTTTGTTCTCCCCACCGGCAGATATAAAGAAAATGGTAACAAAAATGATACGCAACTTTGGAAAGGACAGATACATTGTAAATTTGGGTCATGGTATTTTACCAACCGTTCCGGTTGTAAATGCCAAGGCGTTTATAGATGCTGTAAAGTCGTATTCGGAGTAATGGATCTCTGGCCATTCCTAAAAAGAGCGAATGCCAATCAGATTTGGCAGCTGCTGAAAGTATGTTTGAGAAATATGCGAATGCTCTGGCCAACATACAAGGCAACAAAACAGGCAGTAAAGTATTCCGATTCCTTTTTTGGAACAAAACACCATAAGAATACGCCTGCCAACGCTTTCAGGCATGCAATTTGGAACTGGCTAATTGCCAAAGAATGTATGCAATTGAAAAGTGACGGAGATAAGGTTATGAATTGGACTCAGAAGATCACTTCAATGCATGAAAAGATACTTCCGGGAGATACCCTTTCTAATGCCATGGACCTGCATAATAATGCGGTAGGCAGAATGGTGTATTTTGAGGAGAAAGTTTATGAACTGGAAAAAGGCCTGGCCAGACTGCGCAAATTGACACAAGAATCTAAGAAAATAAGCACAGCTGATGATTTAAAACGCTATTCAAAATCTCAATTAGTGCATTTAATTGATCCGCAGTAATGAAAGATAAATTCTATAATTACATAGTTGCCCTGCAGAATTCTATTACGGCTGAATTGGAGCGTATTGATGGAAAAGCCACATTTCAGGAAGATCTGTGGGAACGGAAGGAAGGCGGGGGTGGCAAAACCCGTGTTATTGAAAATGGTGATGTTTTTGAAAAGGGGGGGGTCAATATATCGGCAGTGCACGGTGCCCTTCCAAAAAGTATGCAGTCCTATTTTGGTGTGCAGGAAGCAGATTTTTTCGCCTGTGGACTTAGCTTGGTTTTGCATCCTGTAAATCCGTTTGTCCCTACGGTACATGCCAATTGGAGGTATTTTGAAATGTATGATAAAGAAGGGAACATTGTAGATCAATGGTTTGGTGGTGGACTAGAT
>JABDQS010000234.1 GCA_013042125.1 Eudoraea sp. | reverse complement strand
GATTGCGGCCACATACGGAATATCATCAGATAAATGATCGTGCACCACAAACGGGTTTTTGCCTGCCCATTTACCCCTGGCGATCTTGTTCTTCAAATAGAGTGTCCATTGTTCTGAACTTCGCTTTTTGTATGTCTCCATGAGAGCAGAGCCTTCAAAGAACCTATTTGCCTGTATCTCATTATCCCAAACTTGTAATAATGCATACACAGACCAATCTGGTCTTGGATTAAATTCGGCTTTCCCACTTCCCAGAAGCTTATAAAAAAGTAAGCCTTCAACATTTTGCAACTTCTTGTGGGCAAATTGCATCATCCCAAAGGCCCAGATCTTGTTTTTAAGGGACGTATACCGAAAAAAGGTAAGGGTGGTGATCTGTGTTGCCACGTTTACTGTTTCAATAAATTATCTAGCAATTCTCTTACCGGGTTACTATTCCAGTCGTAAGACCCGGTTTTAGCCATTTCAATAACACCTTTTTTACCAATGATATACGTTGAAGGAATACTTGGGTAATAAAAGAGTTTTGGGGTCAAACCTCTTTCGAAATAAACAGGAATATTGTAATCCTTCTTCGAAAGAAATGTTGCCACTCTGTTTTCCTTATCCCTTGCTACAAATAGAAAAGTGACTTTATCTGAGTAATCATTATACAATCCTTGGAGACTAGGTAGTTCTTCAATGCATGGAGGACACCAGGTAGCCCAAAAATTTATAACAATAACTTTCCCCTTATGATCCTCTAAATTTAGTAGTTCACCATCGAATGACTTCAGGGTCCAATCGTATTCATCAACAATTTCTTTTTCCCTTTGCGCAACTGGAATGGGATTCTTAGATAATATTCTATTTGAATATTTTGTGACATAGAATTCCAAAGGAGTAAAGAAATATAAAGCAACTAAAATTCCAAATCCTATTATAACAATTACAGATAAACGTCTTAAACTCATTCTTCGTTTAATAACCTTTCAATCAGTGCAAATACCTTTTTATTATCCCAATCCTTAATAGCAAGTTCTTCTGCTACTACAAAGCCTTTTTTATCCACGATATAAGATCCTGGAGGTTGTAAGACAGGAAGTGCAGATTTATCCCCTATTATGAGGTAGGTCACAGGAAAATCGTACTCATTTTCCTCCATATATTCCCTCACCGGCTCTTGTTCCTCATTGGTGATTATGTAAAAATCTACCTTTCCCTTAAAAGTATCATAGAGGTTTTGAATACTACTCAGCTGTGCATCTGATGGCAGACTCCAGGAGGCCCAAAAATTGATAAAGATCACCTTCCCTTTTGAAGGGCTAAAATTGAAAATATTCCAATCTGCATCTTTCAGACGCCAGTCGTAATCCGTGATCTGTTTCCTTTTTCCTATGGGAATCTCGGAAGGTGTCCCTGAAAAAATACGGTTTAATAAGATCTTACTATGGTACCCCAGAGGAGTTACAAAAAAAGAAAGAATAAAAGCAATAAGAAGGAGATTTAGAACCGTCTTTTTTTTAATAGCCATCTAGTGAGGATCTTTTTTACAATTCAATTTTCCGTGGTTTTGGGTACGTCTTTCGCAGACCACACTAGGCAGCGTTTTCCTTTTTAATGACGTTTAATGCAGACCCTTCTCTAAACCAGGCGATCTGTTGTAAATTATAAGTATGGTTCACTTTAATGACCTCTTTAGATCCGTCTTTATGCACTAACTCGATGGACAATGGAGTATCCGGAGCAAAATCCTGAATATCGATAAAATTGAAGGTGTCATCCTCCTGAATTTTATCATAATCATTTTCATTGGCAAAAGTCAGTGCTAACATCCCCTGTTTCTTGAGATTGGTCTCGTGGATCCTGGCAAATGATTTTACTAATACGGCGGCAACACCCAAATGTCTTGGCTGCATGGCAGCGTGTTCACGGGATGATCCCTCTCCGTAATTATGATCGCCCACCACGATGGTCTTGATGCCTTTGGCCTTGTAAGCTCTTTGCGTATCCGGTACGCCTCCGTATTCATCGGTCAGTTGATTCTTAACGAAATTTGTTTTTTTATTGAAGGCATTCACGGCGCCAATAAGCGTGTTATTGGCTATGTTGTCCAAATGTCCGCGGTATCGCAACCATGGTCCGGCCATAGAAATATGGTCTGTGGTACAT
>JABDQS010000232.1 GCA_013042125.1 Eudoraea sp. | reverse complement strand
GGTCCATGCAGCGGGGATTCCTGCTTTTTCCACCAGCTGTTTTAACTCATCCTCTGCATGGCCAAGAATCACGCCCTGTCCAAAAACTATATAGGGTTTCTTGGCATTGTTGATCAAGTCTGCTGCTGTATTCAGGTCTTCTTCTTTTGCTTTTGGGACTGGTTGATAGCTGCGTACTCTTGTACAATGTTCATAATGAAAATCGAGTTCATCAAATTGTGCATTTTTTGTAATATCGATCAGTACGGGTCCGGGTCTTCCAGATTTTGCAATAAAAAATGCCTTCGCCATGATCCCGGGAATCTCAGACGCCTTGGTTATTTGATAGTTCCATTTGGTTACCGGTGTAGAGATCCCGATAATATCTGTTTCCTGAAAGGCGTCAGAGCCCAAGAGGTGTCTGGGCACCTGGCCGGTAATACAGACCATAGGGGTTGAATCTATTTGAGCATCGGCAAGACCAGTAACTAAATTGGTTGCTCCCGGTCCTGAGGTTGCCATGGCAACCCCGACCTTTCCGCTGACTCTGGCATATCCCTGGGCTGCATGTGTAGCCCCCTGTTCGTGCCTAGTAAGGATATGGGAAAGTTTGTCCTGGAATTTGTATAATTCATCATAGACAGGCATTATTGCTCCTCCGGGATATCCATAGATCAAGTCTACTCCTTCGGCCAGAAGACAATGAATGATGGCCTCTGCACCACTGATCCTGAGTTTCGCAGGAGCCTTGGTCTTAGACTTATTTTTTTCAATCGTTTCCATATTATCTTATCTTACAAAATGCTAAAACCTACCCCGCATTCCGGATGAGGTCTTTCAGCAATGTTCCACTAATTAAATTCGTCAGTTACACAACCTTGAGAGGCAGAGGATACAGTTTTCGCATACTTGTACAAACTTCCTTTGCGCACTTTTAATGAGGGTTGTTTCCAGTCGGCTTTTCTCTTGTTTAGTTCTTCATCTGACAGGGCTACACTGATGCTGTTCTTTACCGCATCTATAGTGATCATGTCCCCATCTTTGAGCAATCCTATGACCCCACCTTCCTGTGCCTCAGGTGACACATGTCCTACCACAAAACCGTGAGTGCCTCCGGAAAAGCGACCATCCGTTATTAAGGCAACCTCTTTTCCCAATCCGGCGCCCATAATAGCGGCCGTCGGTTTAAGCATTTCGGGCATCCCGGGTCCTCCTTTAGGTCCCTCGTATCTTATAACCACCACATCGCCTTTTTTAACCAATCCTTTTCCAATTCCTGTATTGGCTTTGAATTCGTCATCGAATACCTTTGCCGGACCTGTAAAATGATAGCCTTCTTTACCTGTGATCTTGGCAACGGCCCCTTCAGAAGCAAGGTTTCCATATAATATGCGCAGGTGCCCGGTTTCCTTAATAGGATTTTCCAGGGAATGTATCACGTCCTGACCTTTACTCAGCCCGGGAACATTTTTCAGGTTTTCTGCCACGGTCTTCCCTGTTACAGTGAGGCAATCGCCATGCAGCATACCATTTTCCAACATAAATTTCATTACCGCCGGTGTGCCACCTACCCTGTGAACATCTTCCATCAAATATTTCCCACTGGGCTTCAGATCAGCAAGGAACGGGGTAGTATCGCTTATTCGTTGAAAATCATCTAGCGTGAAGCTTATTTCGGCCGCTTTTGCTATTGCAAGGAAATGCAGTACTGCATTTGTAGATCCTCCCATAACGGTTATTAGTCTGATAGCATTTTCCAAAGACCTTTTGGTTATGATATCACTTGGTTTTATGTCATTCTCCATAAGATAGCGCAATGCCCTCCCGGAAGCTATACAATCGTTTTCTTTTTCCGGACCGATCGCGGGATTGGAAGAATTATAAGGCATAGCCATTCCGAGTGCTTCTATAGCCGAAGCCATGGTGTTAGCAGTATACATACCTCCACAGGCACCTGCACCCGGACAAGCGTTTTGGATTACATTTTTATATTCCTTCTCATTCATGGTCCCAGCCACCTTTTCTCCCCAAGCTTCAAAAGCACTTACAATATCCAGTTTCTTGTCGTTCAAACATCCGGAAGCGATAGTGCCACCGTAGACAAGTACTGAAGGTCTGTTAAGCCTGATCATGGCCATCAATGCGCCCGGCATATTCTTATCACATCCTACTACAGTAACCAGACCATCGTAGTTCATAGCCTGCACAACAGTTTCCATTGAATCGGCAATGATGTCTCTTGAAGGAAGGGAATATCGCATCCCATAGGTTCCCATAGAAATACCATCACTAACGCCAATCGTATTAAAAACAAGCCCGATAAGGTCCTTTTCCTGCAGTCCTTTCTTTACATGCTGGGATAGGTCATTTAGGTGCATATTACAAGGGTTGCCTTCATAACCAGTGCTGCCAATACCTACCAAAGGTTTTTTAAGATCTTCTTCAGAAAGACCTATTGCGTGCAGCATGGCCTGGGCAGCTGGCTGAGTAGGGTCCTGGGTTACATTCTTACTATGTTTGTTCAGCTCCATATATATCTATCCCTAAAATCTTTGTAATACGTGTAAATACTATAGTTTCCAAAGATACTTGTTTAAAAATCCTCTTCTTGAAAACATCAGATATTGGTATAAATTCAATAGGATAAGAATAAAGTTATTTATCTGTATATCAGTTATTTACTAGTTAATGATATATCATATTCAATACGTATATATGAGCGCTTTTCCTGTTGATTATAATGGTCCTTACGGCAAAAATTTAGTTATTTTTGGAAATGCAAAATTCAATCGCTCAAAATGTAGAGGCCCAAAGACAGTACTTTGCAACTCAGAAAACCAAAGATCTGGCCTTTAGAGTAAAAACACTAAAATTACTTCAAAAGGAAATAGTTAAACAGGAAGATGCCATTTGCGATGCTCTGTATGCAGACTTCAAAAAACCAAAATTTGAAACTATGGTGGCCGAAACGCAGTTTGTGTTGGCCGAGCTCAGATCTGTTTGTAAGTTTCTAAAGTTATGGGCCAGACCGGAGAGAGTTCCGGGAACCTTATTGAACTTCCCCTCTTCTAACTGGATCTATAAAGAACCCTATGGCACTGTTTTGGTGATGGCGCCCTGGAATTATCCTTTTCAGCTTGCTATTTTGCCTCTTATCTCAGCCATTGCCGCAGGAAACACCGTGATATTAAAACCTTCGGAGTTAACGCCGCACACTAGTGCACTTCTTAAGAAATTAGTTGCCTCGGTTTTTGACCAATCACATGCTTTGGTAATTGAAGGTGACCTTCCTGTTTCTCAACAATTATTAGCCGAAAGATGGGATTATATTTTCTTCACGGGAAGTACCAAGGTTGGAAAGATCGTGTATGAAAGTGCTGCAAAAAACCTTACGCCTGTCACCCTTGAATTGGGCGGAAAAAGTCCCTGTATTATTGATGAGACCGCACTTATTTCCCAAGCGGCGAAAAGGATCGTCTGGGGGAAGTTCCTGAATGCCGGCCAAACCTGTATTGCTCCAGATTATATTTTGGTCCATAAAGAGGTAAAAGACACATTAATTGCGGAATTAGGCAAGACCATCCATAAGTTCTTTGGGGCTGATGTGGAGGCTTCTGAGGATCTTGCAAGAATAGTTTCCAAGGATCATTATCAGAGACTACTTGGCCTATTGGCCGATGAGGACATTGTTTTTGGCGGGCAACGGAATGACAAAGACAACTTTATCGCACCAACCTTGCTGAACGAGCCTTCGCCAGATAGCAGAGTAATGCAGGAAGAGATCTTTGGCCCAATATTACCTATAATTTCTTACGAAACTGAGGAAGATATTGCGCCCTGGATCCTTGGCCAGGGTAAACCGCTTGCCGCGTATATCTTTTCGAGAAGAACCTCTTTTCAGAACAGACTTTTAAGCCGATATAGCTTTGGCGGGGGCGTTATCAATGATACCCTTATACAGATCACCAATAAAGAACTTCCGTTCGGCGGAATAGGCGAAAGCGGTATTGGGGCCTATCATGGAAAAAGATCTTTTATGGCTTTTTCACATCAAAAATCAATTGTAAAAAGAGGAACATGGATAGACATTCCTCTGCGAAATCCGCCATATACCATGCCCATATCTTTGCTGAAAAAGATAGGACACTTCTTTTAGGTTTTATGACCATTTAATAGAAATGGAGTCTCCGAAGGTTTTTTGAGCCAATATGTCAATTGCTTCCTCTGTTAATTGTAATATTCTGGGATAGCCTCCTGC
>JABDQS010000225.1 GCA_013042125.1 Eudoraea sp. | reverse complement strand
AATGGGTCATTTTAAAATGGTTCATGACAGGATCTTAGCCAGGGGAAAAACTTTGGGCAGACATCGAAAAGATGAATATGCCATTGCCCTGCATAAATTTTTTCCAAAGGGAGGCTCCAGGACCACTCAACTGATCCACCGACTTTTATATGCCGCCCTCATTGAAGCAAGAAGTTGTGAGCGTTTCCGGTTATTGTCTGAAGAACTGAAGGATAAAGAGCTCGCGGCATTCTATCATTCACTTATGGTCAGTGAAGCAAGTCATTACACCATGTTCTTAAATTTTGCCAGGAAATACGGGGACCGGAAGGAAGTGGATGACAAATGGAAAGCCCTGCTGGAATTTGAGGCTTCTATCATGAGAGAATTAGGAACCAAGGAGCATATCCATGGCTAAGACATTGACGTAATCTAATCCTGCTTATGTGACTTCAGAATGGGAAAGTTTAGGCGTCGCATTTAATTTATCCAGGTAGTAGTCATACACAGCAAATTGTGAACGAACCTTTGGCTTTTTATTCCTTACATACCGGTTATCCTGATTTTCGTTGAACCAGCGAGCCTTAACATTATCGCCCCAGGAGATCTCAAAAGTATCTATAAGTTCATTTTTTATATCCTGATCGTAGATTGGGCACCCTACTTCTACCCTATTTTCAATATTTCTGGTCATCCAGTCCGCAGAAGAAATATAAATCTTAGGATCACCTGCATTGGCAAAGATGAATAATCGAGGATGTTCCAAAAATTTATCCACTATACTAATGGCTTCAATGTTCTCGCTCATCCCTTTTATCCCGGGAATCAGGCAGCATATACCACGAACGATCATCTTTATCTTAACACCTGCCCTACTAGCTTCATACAGCTTGTCTACCATTTTATAGGAGGTTAAGCTGTTCATTTTGATCTTTATATAAGCCTCTTTCCCAAGTTTTACATTCTCGATCTCCTGATCAATAAGCTTTTTGAAAGCACTTCTGGTATAATGAGGAGAGACTATCAGATGTTTGTATTTGTTGATCTTGTAGGTAGTTTCAAAGAAATCGAATACCATATTCAGTTCCTTTAAGATCTTTTCATTGGTTGTGAACAAGGTGTAATCTGTGTAGATCTTGCCGGTAGACTCATTAAAATTCCCTGTGCTGATGAAACCAAAACGATTTATTCCTCCATTCTCCTCCCGTTCTATCAGACATGTCTTGCTGTGTACCTTTAAGCCCGGTACGCCAAAGATCAGTTTCACTCCCTCCTCCTGCAGTTGCTCCGCATACCCAATATTTGCTGTTTCATCAAAACGCGCTCGCAGTTCAATTTGCACAGTTACCTGTTTTCCATTCTTTGCCGCGTTGATCAGGGAAGAAACGACCTGAGAATTATCTGCAAGTCTGTACACGGTAATTTTGATGGTCCTAACCTTTGGATCTATGGCAGCCTCGCGAAGAAACCTTATGATATATGAAAATTTATGATAAGGTGCGTATTGCAAGTAGTCCTTCTGTGCTATCTGACCTAAAAAACTACCTTCCGGTTCAACACCTTTTATTGGCAAGGCAGTTATTTTCTTATACATCAGTTCATCCTTCCCTAAACTGGGGAAACCCATATAATCCCTCCTGTTGTGGTAACGCCCGCCTGGAATGACACTGTCTGTATCTGTGATCCCCATCTTTTCAGTGAGAAACGCAAGCGTATCTTCCTCAATATTCTTGTCATATACAAAACGAACCGGATCACTGATCTTTCGATTATCAACGCTAGAAGAAATCTTTTCTATAAAGCTCTTACTGAGGTCATTGTCAATATCTAATTCGGCATCACGGGTAATTTTGATCATATGTGCCGAGATGGAGGAGTAATCGAACATGGAAAAAAGACTACCCAGGCAGTATCGGATAAGATCATCCAATATAATGATATAGTGTCTTTCTCCCTCCTTGGGAAGTACAACAAATCTGTCAATGCCTTTAGGAATTTCAATCAGGGCATAACTTCTCTCTTTAATATGATCTGCAGATCTTTTACCATCTTCCCCTTTCAGGACCATTTTAATAGCCAAATAGGCAGCAGAGTCTTTAAGCATGGGAAATTCCGCAAGGTCATTGAGAATTATGGTCATTAACTGAGGACTTACCTTGTCCAGAAAATAGCTTTTTAGAAATACAGACTGTTCTTCAGTTACCTCTTCTTCATTAATGAGGAAGATATTTTCTGCCTCCAACTCCTTTTCTATATCCTTATGGATCTCCAAACTGCGGGTCTGTTGTTCGATCACTATTTTTGTGATCTCTTCCAGTAAGTCTTTAGCTGTTTCACCACCCAATACACTTTTCCCTGATTTTCCAGCCTCCACAATTCGTTTTACGGTGGCATAACGCACTTTGAAGAATTCATCCAGGTTATTTGAGAATATTCCAAGAAATCTGAGCCTTTCAATTAGTGGAACACGTTGATCAGCACTTTCCTCTAAAACCCGGTCATTAAATTTCAACCAGCTGATTTCTCTATTGATATACTGATTTTTTGTTTTTATCATATCCTCAAATCTTTAGGCCTCACAACTTCTTCGGTTTTCCCTTTTTGGATATCCTTCCAGCGGGTAACGTTGAAGGAAAGGTGAACAAGTCCGGTTGTGGGTACATTATCGATATAAACATCGCCCAAAATATTTGCAACTTCGGTAAATGCATGGTTATGCCCAAAGATCATTACTACCTGCTGTTGATCTGGTAGATTTTTAACAAACTCCATTACATCATTTCCGGAAAAATCATACAACTCATCAGAAAGAGAAAAATCAGAATAAGAAATCCTGAGATTCCTTAAAAATATGACACAGGTATGAAGTGCTCTAATGCCGGGACTAGAATATACCGCGTTTATCTTAAATCCACTTTTACCAAAATGATGAGACACCCTATGGGCGTCTTGTATCCCAATTTCCTTTAAAGGACGATCCCTGTCCTCCACCCCATACTTCCAGGACGACTTACCATGCCTTACCAATATCAATTGCTTCATGTTTTCACTTTAATAAATAGACAATACAACACTCTATAAAAACGTGAAAAATAGATCTTAAGGCGCCAATCTTTCTATTTTCCAATTATAATCTTCTACCATTGTGAAACGGATCCTGTCATGCAACCTATTGGGCCTACCCTGCCAAAATTCAATAGAGACAGGAGATACCAAATAGCCTCCCCAATTAGAAGGGCGGGGTATTTCCTTATTTTCATATTGTTTTTCTAATTCCTTCAACTTACTATCCAAAACTTCCCTTGAAGGGATCACTTCACTCTGATTGGAGACTATTGCTCCTAATTTACTGCCTGTAGGTCTCGATTCAAAATATCCATCAGACATATTCCCGGCTATCTTTGAAACAGTCCCTTTTATAATTACCTGCCGTTCCATGGTGGGCCAAAAGAATGAAAGGCACACCTTAGGAGATTTTTCTATGGCCTTGCCCTTCTCACTGTCATAATTAGAATAAAAAACAAACCCCTCAAATGTAAAACGCTTTAATAGCACTATCCGCCCCTTGGGATAACCATCCAGTCCCATGGTAGAAATGGTCATGGTATTAAGTTCTTCAACGGAGCCCGATTTTTCCAGTTCATAAAACCATTTCTGGAAAAGCTCCATAGGGTTCTCAGTAATAGAATCCTCCATCAAAGCACTTTTCTCATATGATTTTCGATAATTACCGAGGTCCTTTTTCATGCGTTTTTTAAACTAATCTTAGTAAAACAAAGTTGGTGAAAACTTAACAAAAAGGGAAATAGCTAACTCCTTTTTATACCTAGAAAATAACCAATTTACCATCTTCGGCAAGTTGTACATTGGGAAAATAAGGAACTGCTTCCCTAATGAATGCCTCTTTCTTCTTGTATCGGATAGAAAAATGACCTAAGATAAGTAGGGTTACATCGGCCGCTTTTGCGATCTTTGCGGCCTCCTCTGCTGTAGAATGCTTTGTTTTTGCAGCTAAATGGGCTTCAGTACCCAGGAAGGTAGCCTCGTGATACAATACATCTACCCCCTTTATCCACTCTGAAATTCCCGGGGAATAGGCCGTATCACTACAATAGGCATAACTTTTTGGTTTGGGTGGGTCCAGGGTCAATAGTGCATTTGAGATCGTTTCGCCATTATCCAGAAGTACATCTTTCCCTTTTTTGATATTCTTGAAATAGGCCTTGTCTATTTTATACTGAGCTACCGCCTCAATATTTAAGGTTCTCTCCCTGGGTTTCTCCCGAAAGAGAAATCCATTGGTATAGATACGATGGGATAGAGGGATAGTAGAGACTATGACCTTATTATCCTTAAAGATCTCAATGGGGTCTTTTCCCTCTAGCTCATGAAAGACTAACCTAAAACTGGTCCAGGAATTCCCGACTTTCAAAAGCATCAATAGTACTTCTTTTATTCCCAAAGGACCATAAATATGAAGTTCTTTCTCTCGTCCCAACAATTGAAAGGTCGATACTAGGCCCGGTAATCCAAAAAAATGATCCCCGTGAAGATGCGAAATAAAAATATGGTTGATCCTAGAAAATTTGATCCTATGTTTCCTCAACTGCACTTGCGTTCCCTCGCCACAATCTATCAAGAACAAATGATCCCGAATCTCAAGTACCTGGGCTGTTGGATTACCCATAAGGGAAGGTGTAGCCGCGTAACATCCTAATATATGAAGTTTCATTCCCGTCTGATCATTTGTTATAAATACTGTCTGGCCTCCTCAATTGTAAAATTTGAGCGAAAACTGAAGGCATATGCAGATTCTCCCTTGGTATTCAAATGATCTAATCTCTTTTTGGCTTCCATTAGGCTAATGGTTGGCTCTTTTGTGTACCAACAAACCATATGATTGTCTTTCAATTTGGAAAACCATTCTTTTCGTCTTTTATAGATGTCAGCATGCGCCGTCTTATAGGTAAAGGCCATTAAGGTCTCTCTGGATTCCCATAGAGACATATTCACTACTAAGGCCGGGTCACCATACACATCACAAACCTCATCAGAAGGCTCTTCTATCCATCTCCATATAAAACCGGGACTTACTTCAGCAAGGGCATTTATCCTTGCCGTATTATTCACAAAATCGGCCATCCGTGGATCATCTAACCTAAATTTGGCTCTGGCGATATTAACTTGAGCAAAATGATATGACATATTTTACAATTCCAGATCTCTTTCAATATCTTCCATCTCTATAAGATCTAGTGCCTCCTGTACAGTAGGAACCAGGCTGATCTCATCTGGGATCTCATCATAAGATACCTTATCGGTTACCAATACAAAAGATTTATTGGCATTCCTATGTGTATTAGAGAGCTCAAGAAATTCCAGGATATCATCCGAACTTAACTTAGAGAAAGAGAATAAGTTCACAATAATATGGTCGTTCTTAAGTTTTCCGTAGGCTGAATTTAAATTTTCCAAAAACTTTAAAAGCGATATGTTTTCCTGATAAACAATGGTGCTATTGCCTTCCCTTTCAAATATCATGACCTACTATTTTATTTGTGATGCTAATAAATAAATCACAGCCATACGAATGGCCACGCCGTTCTCTACCTGATGAAGTATTATGGATTGCGAGGAGTCTGCAACATCACTGGTTATCTCCACCCCTCTATTGATGGGGCCGGGGTGCATTATGACGATCTCTTTATTTAAACTATCCAGAATATGCCTGTTTATCCCAAATTGCTGTGTGTATTCTCGGGTGGAGGGGAAGTAACTGATCTCCATACGTTCGTTCTGTACTCGTAGCATATTGGCTACATCGCACCATTCTAAGGCATTTTTTAGGTTCGGCTCTACAC
>JABDQS010000214.1 GCA_013042125.1 Eudoraea sp. | reverse complement strand
GCCAGTTGCTCTGCAGAACCAACTCTTTTTTGGTATTTGGCAGGTAAATACCTCATGAGTTCATCATGGTCTGTCTTATCAAGACCATCCGCAATATTGTGATCTTTAGAATAATTGAGTCCTATTTTAACGGGATCGCGCATTTCAATAAGTTCAACAAGACGCTTCCACTGGTCCGGTTCTTTTTCTTTGTCCCAGGCAGATTCTATGTTCTTGCCAACATTATAGCGGGCTACAGCCAGTTTTTCAATGGTTTTTTTTGCCTTGTCTCTATAAAAAACTAGAATGGTCCTCCTGCGTGCATTTAGCCAGGTAGCCGGTAACATGGTTCTGAGCACAGGATCTTCATTGTATTCCCTGGAAATGACTATCCACATATCAATTCCCGTGTCATCCATTAATTGAGGTAATAGAAGATCAAAACGTTCCGAAAGGATCTCATCTACCACCCTTGCGCGTTGCTTTTCCGGAAGTATGTGCTGAGAACAGGTAATTATTGGGATAAAAAGGAAGCATGCTAAAAGAAGGTATCTCATCAGAGGACTTGTTTTATTTATGATTTTATTGAACAAATGGCCCCGGTCATTAATTCCTAAAGAGCAGGTTGAAAATACATCTTTTTAGGCTGAATCTAAAATTCAGTATCTTTAAATATGAAGGTAACTATCTATCTTTTATTGTGTTCATTTATGTGTTGTTTAGGATGTTCTAATTCCACTGAAACCAATTTGCCGGACAACAACCATACAGATACTTTTTTTCAACCTGCACAGGTTCTGTTCATTGGAAACAGCCATACTAATTATAACAATGGTGTTTCCTTTCATCTACGGGGATTTCTAAACCAGGCAGATCTTCCATATACCCCTGTGGTTGAGAAGATGACCATGGATGGATACACAATACAGCAGCACTCAGAAAATGCAAATACACTTGCAAAAATGGCGGAAAGAGACTGGGATATAATGGTCTTCCAGGAGAATACCTCTGAGGCGGCGAATAATCCTGTTGACGCTACTATTGCCATACAGGAACTGCGTTTTAAGGTCCCCAACTCCGAGACGCGTTTGTTCTTGTTTATGACCTGGGCTTATGAATCAATGCCCGGTATGCTAACAACCATTAAGAAAACTTATGAGGATACCGCACCTTTGGTTAACGGAACCATTGTCCCGGTGGGTCTGGCTTTTCAAGAAATACAAAATGATCCTGAAAATTTGATTTCTTTGTATGACCCGGACGGGATACACCCAAGTTTGGGAGGCACTTTTTTGGCATCTGCCATGTTCTATGCTTCCATCTATGAAAAAGATCCCAGACTAAACCCTTATAATGCGGACCTTACTGAAGAGGTTGCAGCCTACCTAAAGGAAAAGGCGTATGAGGTAGTGCAAAATTATTCAGAATGATTCGATAAAGTTTTTTTTATTTCTTTTCGAAGTAGTTTACCACTTTCTGAACATAAGAAATTCTCTACTTCATAGATCACTTTGGGCTTTTCTAATTTCTCAAGAGTTGTAAGCCCTTCAATTTTCGATCTGAGCGAAGATTTATCAACCTTACCCTCCAAAAGCAACACTAATTTTTCTCCCAATTCCTTATCAGGAATACCCGTAAGCATAAATCGTCCTTGTATGATGGGCCTCAATTTTTTTTCGATCTGCTCAGGAAAGAGTTTTACGCCTCCTGAATTCACCACATTGTCCCAGCGGCCTACCCATTCAAATTCAGTCTCCGAAACCAGAATTACAACATCGTTCGTGCTAAGGGAATCAATTTCGAGATCAGGTGCATGGATTTGAAGACAGTTTCTGTCGTCTTCAGAAACAGTGATCCCGGGTAAGGTGTGAAACGAATCTGCAGCACCTTTATCATCCTTAGAAATAGGTACATTCAAAGGTCTTACCGCTATGTGTGAACAGGTTTCTGTCATGCCATAGGTCTCGTAAATTCGTGTCGATATCTTTTGAACCTTGGCTCTTAATTCAGCAGAAACAGGAGCGCCGCCTACCAAAAGTAGTTTGATCTTTGAAATGTTATTCAGTGACTTCTCCAATTGTAATGGAACCATGGAACAAAGATCATATGACTTTAACACACCACTCAGGGGGGAAGTTGAAGGATCTATACGATCAAGGGACAATCCCAATACTATTGCGCGCACCAACATCATTTTTGCAGCAATATGGCTGGCAGAAAGACATAACAGTGCTGTATCGTTCTCCTTAATGCCAAAGTATGAACCGGTAGCTAAAGCAGAGTTTACCATAGCCTGTTTAGACAATTTAACAATCTTCGGAGTACCTGTGGATCCTGATGTTTTAACAGATACTGAATCATGTGGTGAGAGCCATTCCATTAAGAAGTCCCCTATTTTCCGTTCTTCCTCATCTCCCTCTTTGATCAGGCTGTAGGCCACATCGTTTAACTCGGACGGAGAAAAATGACTCCCCTGAAATTTAAAATTCTTATGAATGGTTTTGTATGTTTTATCCATTTGTCTGACTTTTTAAAAATTCTTCTCTTGAGGCCACTTTGCCTGTCAATCTTTCCTTCCAATCTTTCCAGCCATACTTTTTTCCAAAAAAATAAAGCAGAAGTGGAAAGACGACAAAAACAGGAACCAGAATATCCCATCCCAACACGGGGGAAGAGATGTCACGATAAATTGAATGCGTTTGAAAAGCCGTCCAGTCTGCAGTGACCAGAAGAGCCCCGATAAGATTATTTGCAGCGTGAAAACCCAAAGCAAGTTCCAGGCCTTCATCCATTAAGGTAACGATCCCCAAAAAGAATCCGGTGCCTATGTAAAAAACTAAAATACCAAAACCTAATTTCTCCACCTCTGGATTCAATATGTGCATTAAACCAAATAATAACGAGGTAAATAGTAATGGAAACCACCTATTCTTGGTAGCAGTGCCCAGACCTTGCATCATATAGCCTCTTATAAAATATTCCTCCATACTGGTTTGTATTGGAATCATTAAAATGGCAATTATGAAAAGGATCAGAAATGGAATAAATTCAAAATTAAATGCATAGTCTTTAGGAGTTAGAAAAATGTCCAAAAAAATAAAACTTGCCGAAATTGATCCCCAAATAAAAAATGAAAAGATAATTCGCTTCCAATCAATCCTATTTCTAGCCGTTGTTAAAGAAGTTATCGATTGTTTATGTAAGAATTTTACGCAGACAAAAACCGCCAATAACCCTATGGCAAATGTAAGAAGCAATAAAAATAAAAATGTGTTTGATCCTAAAACCTTAGACATTAAACCTATGTCCCCGCTAATCATAGCAGCCATTCCTCCTTCTTTTAGAGCTAAAGCACCCAATAAAGGAATTGCACCAATGAACTGCCAGACTATAAAGACACCAAATATTCCTATTAAATAACGCCAACTATCACTAAGACCTTTATACGCCTGCTCTATGTACATATCTAATTAATTAAATTATAATTCCATTCTAAAGTGTTGTTATAGAATAATTTACCATTCTTTACCTCAAGTGGACTTTTAATATTATTTGTAAAAAGACTTCCTGTCCCAAGGCCTTGCGGCAATGGATTTTCCAGGGTATAGGTCCATTGCGCAATGGCGTTTAAACCTATGTTGCTTTCAAGGGCACTGGTTACCCACCATTGAATACCCAATCCTTTTGCCAAGGTGATCCATTCCATACTACCCCTGTAACCTCCTATTAAACTTGGTTTTAGAATAATATACTGGGGTGCCACTATTTGTAGCAATTCCTGTCTTTTTGTTTCATCAACTACCCCAATTAATTCTTCGTCTAGTGCAATATTGAGCAACCCTGAGGCACACACTTCTTTCATGAGACCCGGATTACCTGGTTTTATAGGCTGCTCAATGGAATGTATATCCAGCTTTGATAGTTCTTCCAACTTAAAAAAAACATCTTTCTTTTCAAAGGCGCCATTGGCATCTACTCTGAGTTCTATCTCATCAGGGGAAAAACGTTCCCTTATCCCCTTTAAAAGGGATAATTCCGTCTCAAAATCTAGTGCGCCTATCTTCAGTTTAATACACCCAAAACCGTCTGTAATTCGCTGGCGTATCTGCTGCTCCATAAATGCCTTATTTCCCATCCATATCAGTCCATTGATAGAAATAGGTTTGCCATATTCTGTAAATTCTGAAGGGAATAAAATGAATGGATCCCTGGAAGCGAAGGATCTGTATGCCTGTTCCAGCCCAAATTGTATGCTAGGAAACATATCCAAATCAGATAGTAAAACCTCTAAACCCCTATCTATGTGAGAGCAAACCCATTGCAATTGTGTCTCATACTCAGGCACATCATCAATACTGAGACCCCTGAACATTCCACATTCGCCTATACCAATTTGATCGCCCTTTCTGAGGATCAAAAACCAGGTTTCTTTTTGAGTTAAAATACCCCGGGAAGTTCCGCCGGGTTGTTTAAAGGTGAGTACGTGTCTTTTGTAAGTAGCTTTCATTCTGAATTGATACAAATTTAGCTATATTTTACCTCTAAAAAAGAAGATATGAAAAGTATATCGGGACAGGTAATTTGGATCACCGGTGCATCCTCAGGAATTGGAGAGGCCCTGGCGTACGAATTGAGCAATATGGGGAACACACTGATACTTTCTGCGCGAAATGAGGAGAGATTGAAGCAAGTTAGGTCTCACTGTTCAAATCCTGCCAAGGTCCATATCATACCTATGGATCTGGGCAATTTTGATCTGATGCCTGCTGTTGTATCACGGGCCATTGATGCAACCGGACATATCGATATCTTACTGAATAATGCGGGGATCAGTCAGCGTTCTTTAATTGCGGACACTCAATTTGAGGTTTATAAAAAACTGATAGATATTAATTATTTAGGTACCATTGCCTTAACCAAGGCAGTGTTGCCGCATTTTACATCAAGGCAAAAGGGGCATTTTGTAACGATCACAAGTTTAATGGGCCGTTTTGGATCTCCCCTTCGTTCTGGTTACTGTGGGGCCAAGCACGGCCTACACGGCTTCTTTGATGTATTGAGGATGGAGCATGAGAAAGACAATTTGCGCGTTACTTTGGTGTGCCCGGGATTCGTAAAAACCAATGTGGCATTTAACGCATTAACCGCAGATGGAAGTCCACAGAATGTTAATGACCATGCTACGAACAAAGGAATGGATGTTCAACTATTTGCCAAAAAATTGATCAATGCAGTAGCGAAAAAGAAGTTTGAAGTTTATATTGGAAGGAAAGAAATTTCCGGTATTTATTTAAAACGTTTCTTCCCCAAATGGCTGCATTATGTGGTTCTGAGGAGTGAAGTGGTATGATCAAACATCCATAGATTCTCCTATCGCGAGCAGATGTAGTTCCATCCCTGCTTTCTCAAAGGTCTCTTTCGCTTTTTTATGATCAATTTCGATATACCCGAATGTGTCGTAATGATACCCAAGTACTTTTGTACATTCTACAAAGTTGGCTGCCGTAACCGCATCATCAATACCCATGGTAAAATTATCTCCTATAGGCAGCACGGCCAGATCTAAGGTGTGCTTCATGGGTATCAGTTTCATATCCATAGTTAGCGCCGTATCTCCGGCGATATATACGGTTTTTCCATCAGCGTTGAGAACGAAGCCACCGGGCTGTCCACCGTAGGTACCATCGGCAAATGAAGAAGTGTGAATAGCCTGTACGTATTTAACTGTTCCAAAAGAAAACGTCCGGCTACCTCCGTGGTTCATCGGGTGTGCCCGAAAACCTTTGGCCTCAAAATGCATCGCAATTTCATAATTGCTAATGATCTTGGGATCAGATTTTTTTGCAATTTCTTCTACATCCAGGACATGATCCTGATGTGCATGGGTAAGTAGGATGTAGTCTGGTTTTAATCCTTGGATAGAAATGGTTTCCGGGACCATTGGGTTACCGGATATAAAAGGATCAACGAGAATTGTATGCTCTTTTAGTTCTATCAAAAGAGTAGCATGGCCGAGAAAAACGATCTTCATTAGGTTCTGTTTAGTGGTCCTAATTTATTTAAAATTGAACCAAAAGCGAACTCCTTCTGTAGATTTATCAATATTTAAGGTGGATTGTAACTGATTTACCAGTCGATTCATGAGTCTGATACCCATTGAAGAATTGGCGCGTTCTTCAGAATCATCCGGAAGACCTATACCGTTATCGGTATACTCAAAGAATCCCTGATCACCGTTCTTCCTGAGATGGATATAGATCTTGCCATTCTCTTTATCCTCGGGGAAAGCGTATTTAAATGAATTAGAGACCAGCTCATTAAGTATAAGTCCAAATGGAATGGCCCTGTCAATATCAAGCTCCACCCCTTCTGCGTCAATTGTAATATTAATGTTATGTCCGCCCTTTTTAAAGACAGATTGTACGCTGTTCACCAGGCTTTCAATATACCCCTGCATTTCGATCACAGAAAGATCATCGTTCTGATACAATTTCTGATGGATCAGTGCCATGGCCTTCACCCTGCTCTTGCCTTCTTCCAGGGCTTCAATAGCGGCTTTGCTGCGTGTATTCTTGGTTTGAAGACTTAACAGACTGGAAACCATTTGCAGATTGTTCTTCACCCTGTGGTGGATCTCTTTTAGGAGGGAATCCTTTTCAACCAGAGAATTCTCAATTATGTGTTTCTGTTCAGCAATGAGGCGTTGGTTCTTTATACTTTTTAAATAGGCGAATACCAATCCGGCAAAGCCCAATAAGGTAAAGATCAGTGAAATGAATACCAGATTGGTACGTTCATCCATAGCCTCCATTTCACTTCTGTTCTGCTCCATTTCCAACTTCATCCGATTGTTTGTCCTACGGGAGTCATCAAGTTTTTCCTCTGATATTATCGCAGCTATTTGCTGCCTTTTTATGGAAGATTCTTTTACCTCCAGAGAATCCTGAATTCGAACATTTTTTTGAAGGTAGATCGCCTGGTTCTTAAAATCGCCTATACGGTCATAGTAGGCCGCAAATAATCTGTTTTTCTTAACGATCTGACTGGCCTTTGTAAGTTCCAGGTCTATATCCAGATAATCTTTGGCCACTTTTAACCGATCCATACGTAAATGGCTTTCGGCCAGGGCCAGGACATTTTCATTTGCTTCAGAGGAAGTCCTGCCTATGTTGTTTTCTTCTATAATGGCAATGCTAGATTCCAAATAGGGAATAGCTTTATCGAACTGGTTCATTTGCACATAACATTTCCCAATGTTGCCCTCTATGATCCCTTTGAGAAGATTTGCCTGAATGATCTCACTCTCTGTTTTCACAGTGCTCATGTCATTGTTATAGACATCAATATACCCCTTGGCAGTGCCGAAATGCGTCAATGCTGTAGAGGTGGATTTATCTAACAACAGGTAATTGCCAATGGTATTCTGGTACTTTGCCTTTCCGTAATAATCATTCTCCCCTATGGTCTTCTGATTTTCATAGATATAATCCTTCATTGCCTGACGGTGAAGCCCTAAATTGGAATAGATATCGTAAAAAGAGATGTTATTCTTTAATCCCAGCTCTCTTTTTTGCTTCCTGATCTCAACCTGTTTGTCATAGAATTGCAATTGAGAGTAGTTGGCATCGAGCAGATCGAGTAATAATTCCTTGGTTTTAAGATCCAATTTATGCTTATCACTGTATAATTTAGTGGAAAGTGAAACACTTTTATTATAGTCCCCAATGTCAAAATAGATCTGTGATTGGATTAGTTGGTATTGTTTTATGGCAAGCGAGTCCTTCGCTTTTTCGGAGTTTTTTATATAACGATCTATAGTATCTAACCAATCATAGGCAGAATGACTATTGTATCGGTTCACCGTGGCAAAGAAATAGGTGAATCTATCCGAAACCGAGGATTCGTTTTGGAATTGAACCAATGCATCGTCCTCAAGAGGATCAATGTCCTGAGCGATCCCCATACATACAGAAAGGGTGAAAATGAAAAATACTATTGTGCCAAGCCTTTTTGCCATAACATGCCTAGAACTTTGTAATACTGTGTTTGTTAATATTTATGAAAGAAAATCCTCCTTTAAAATGTGCCCTTCAAACTTACTATTATTAAACGGTCTTGCTAAATAATTGTTGTAAACCAAAGGGTTTGTGTGGTTATTTCTAACTCCCTACGGTATTGCCCTTATTGCACTTTATTATCGAATTAAAATATGGTGCCTGGCATAATGACCAGTTTCCTAATCAAACATGCTGATCATAAAAAAGACCATACATTTCTGCATAGCCAACAATAGTTCATTAAAAAAAAGGTAAGATTTGGGATGTTCCGGGAACCCTTCAAAAGTAACAGGAACTACTTAAGGATGTTGTGATATGTTGTGAACAGGGTCTTTTTTGTTGTGAAAGACCACTTTGTTGTATGTGAAATGCTTTTTGGTAATTATTTTGTTCTTTTTGTTTCGATTGTTCTCTTCTGCACAAAGACACTGATCTTTAGTATAAAAAAAGGCCTTGACTTTGCAGACAAGACCCTTTTCCGAGAACACTATATAAAATGAAAAAAATTAACTTCTGATGTTGAGTACTAAATTACCATACAGAAGTTGGTCTGTAAAATGAATGTTGCAAAAGTGAAACAGACTGTTGTGAGTAGCGTTAAATCCGGCATTCGCAAAGAGAAAATCCTGTCTACTCTTTTACCAGGCCTATGAATTCATTGCAGAAATGATAAATTCTTTGAATTCCTTGGATATTGGGATCAGGGTGTTGTTGATCATGATGTCCTTCGAATTGATCGCATCAATATGATCCACATTCACTATATACGATTTGTGAGCCCTGTAGAATTTGTGCTTAGGAAGCTTGTGTAAATAATCCTTAAGTGGTGACCTAACCAGGAACTTCTTGTCTATGGTATTTACTTCCAGATATACATTATCTGCTTTGATAAATTGTATATCCTCAAATTGAATACGATAATACAGATGTTGTTTCTTTACGAAGATCGAATCTTTTAAAACAGAATTAGAGACTACCTCTTCTTCTTTATTGACTGAGGATCCCTCTCCTGTTCCTTTCTCAGAATAATCAAAATTGGATAAGGCGATTTCAATAGAAGTATACAGATCTTGTTGCTCAAAGGGTTTTACCAAATATCCATTTGGCTTAACCGTTTTTGCATTTTCTACGGTGGCTCTATCAGAGTTAGAGGTCACAAATATGAAGGGAATATTATATTTTTCCCGGATATGCTTTCCAAGATCAATACCTGTTTTGTCCGAAGCTAATATAATGTCTATGAGGACAAGATCTACATGATTGTTTTTAAGAACTTCCTCAGCTTGCTCATACACAATTACATTATCTACGATCTCGTAGCCTATTTCTTCGAGCATCGATTGCATATCATCAGCAATGATCACGTTGTCTTCAACAATAAGAATTTTGATGGCTTGTTCCAAAATAGATGGGGTTTTACAATGGTTATTGTCATCAAATTTACAAAAAATTATTAAACCCCAGATAAAAGAGTACGGCCATGAAAAAGGTGCTTAATGCCACTTTTTTAAGCTCCGGATCAAAGGCCAGAGGCTCTTTTACCCCCGTTACCTTATACAGATGTAACCCAAGGGGGATGAAGGCCAGAAGACACAAGGCCTGCTGCCATTCAGATGCAGATAGCAGCAAAAACAAGGTTATACAAAGGAAAGAACCGATGAGCAGAGCATAGTGGTATTGTTTCGCTCTGGGAATTCCCAATTTTACCACAAGGGTATTTTTTCCGGCTCCTATGTCAGAATTATGATCTCTTAAATTATTTAGATTTAATACTGCTGTGCTCAACAGGCCAATGGAAATAGCAGGCAGAACAGATAATAAGGTAAGGTACTTCGTAAAAAGGAACATGGTTCCTAAAACACTCAATAAGCCAAAAAAAGAAAAAACGAAAATATCACCCAGTCCTTTGTAACCATAGGCAGAGTCGCCAACGGTATATCGAATAGCCGCCCATACCGCAAGGGCACCTAATAAAGAAAATAAAAGAAAATATTCCGGCAGACCATCAAACGCCCGGTACAAAAGAGTTCCGATAAAACAGATAGTAATTATTACAGATATAATAATACCGGATTTTAGTTCCTTTCTGGAAAGTGCACCTGTTTGGTAGGTGCGTTTAGGACCAATCCGTTCTTCATTATCTGTACCTTTAATACCATCCCCATAATCATTGGCAAGATTTGAAATGATCTGCAATCCAAGTGTAGAAAGCACGGCCAGAATAAAAATCAGCCAGTCTGTATATCCATACATGGCTGCCAGGCCGCTTCCCATCAGAATTCCGGATACAGATAAAGGCAGGGTCCGTAGACGAACTGCATTAAGCCACGCTTTTGCTTTCAAGGATATTAATTGGCGGGTTCTATTTTCAATCGTTTCCCCTCTTTATAGGAGGCAACAAAGGCATCATCAAACCCCATGTCTACGAGTTGTTTTCTAAACTTTTGCGCTTCCTCTAAGGTTTCGAAATTTCCCAGGGAATAAGAATAGAAGGGATTCGTCTTAACAAATAGGGTGTTATTCAATGACTGCGAAGAAAGTGTAAGATTATTCTCAACAAAGGATTTGATCTGCACTGAATATATGGTCTCCTTCTCAAGGAAATTCTTTGCCAGGTAGAATTCATTAACCAAACTCAATTCACGATTCTGTTTCTTTAAGTTGTCTATTCTATCCAGGACTACCTGCATGCTATCTACAGGAACATTTAAACTAGTAGATTCCAAATTTTGTTTATTTGTAAAAACCCCTGCTGTAAATGAAGTAACGGCCAGAGAGGCGATTAAAAATAGTGCTGTGACCCCTGCGAAGATATTGCGCTGTATCTTCCTGCGCTTCAATTCTTTATTCTTAAACTTTATTTGATCTAGTAATCGCTCATTTATGATCTGAGCCTTATCAATGTCTTTGTGAAGCTCCAGTAAATCACTTTCTTCAATGAATGGCATATAAAATTGGTTTTTGATAAGTGGGGTTTAAATATAACCAAAAAGCTAACAATCAAAAAAATAAAACACAGTATTTGGATAATTAAATCCAGTATTCCTGCCAGTGTTCTTACAACGGTGTGGACAACAAGATATTGATAGGCGCCTATACCTTGTAAATACCGTCTTTCTTAATAGAGATCTTATGATCTTTGTACAAGGTTCCAATAGCCTTTTTAAAGGTCTTTTTACTCATGGAGAACCAGGTCTTAATTTCTTCGGGGCTCGACTTATCATGAAGATTCAAATAGCCCCCCTGTTCCATCAACTTCTGATAGATCATTTGCGCTGCTGGTTCCAAGGCTCTGGCTCCTATGGGTTGAAGCGAGATATCCAATTTTTTGTCCGGTCTAATATGCTTTACAAAACCCTTTACTCTATCACCTTCCGCCAATTTCTGAAATACATCACTGTGAAAGATCAGGCCCCTATGGCGTCCATTAACTACCACGTCCCAGCCGAGTTCTGAGCGTCTGTAAACAAGAAGCTCTACCTCATCGTTCTCTGAAATTTCCATTGAATCGTTATTCAAAAATTTTGAAAGTCGGCTTGAGCCCACCAAACGGAACGATTTATCATCCAGGTAACAATAAATAACCTGCCAATTCCCTGCAACCAAATTGGTTCGCTGTTCACCATAGGGTACGAGCAGGTGCTTTTCAAGACCCCAATCCATAAATGCACCTACATCATTCACCTCGGCTACTCTTAAAAAACCAAATTCATTTCTTTTTATAAATGGTTTTAAGGTTGTAGCAATAGGTCTTTCCTCATGGTCCAGATAGCAGAAAACATCTATTTTATCTCCAATTTCGAAGTCGTCTGGAACATATTTATTGGGAAGTAAAAGGTCATCCACGTCCTCATCCCCTAAAAAAAGACCCACACTGGTACTTCGCAGAATGGTAAGTGAATTGTAATTTCCTAATTCTATCATAGTTCCCTTGGTGTTGCTCCATATCACCTTCCCGATTGGGGAGAGGTCACGATAAGGATACTTTAATTAGTTATAAACTTCTTCGCGGCCAAACCTTTTGGTTAGCAGGTAGTAGACCACTGCACGATATTTAGTGCGTTCAGAAACGCCATAGGTGACCATTACATCATTGATAGCCTCTTCCAGGGGCAAAGCTTCGGAC
>JABDQS010000207.1 GCA_013042125.1 Eudoraea sp. | reverse complement strand
CCTTGGTATAGATGGATTCAGGGTAGATACGGTAAAACATGCAGATGAAAAGGCGTGGGCAGAATTATACAAAGAAGCTTCCTATGCCTTCGAGAATTGGAAAAAGAAACACCAGGATCAGGTACTGGATGACACTCCGTTCTTTATGGTTGGAGAGGTCTATAACTATATGATTTCCGCAGGGCGGGAATTTGATTTTGGTGATAAAAAAGTAGATTATTTCGCTAATGGTTTTAACAGTCTTATCAATTTTGAACTAAAAACAGATGCTCTAAAGGATTATGAACAGATCTTTAAAAAATATAGCAGTCTTTTACATTCTAAATTTAAGGGGCTAAGTGTAGTAAACTACTTAACATCCCATGATGATGGAAGTCCATTCGACAAGGACAGAACAAAACCCTTTTATTCTGCCAATGTGCTCTTGTTAACCCCTGGTGCATCCCAGGTGTATTATGGGGATGAAACTGCCCGTGATCTGACAATTGAAGGTACCGTGGGAGATGCAACCCTTAGGTCTTTTATGAACTGGAACGAGTTAGACAGTATTAAGACAAAGGAGATCTTAACACACTGGCAAAAATTAGGTCAGTTTAGAAATCATCATCCGGCTATTGGGGCCGGCAAACACAAGCGCCTGGCAAAAAAACCCTATGTATTTAGCAGGACCTACACCGATGGCGAATACAAAGACAAAGTGGTAGTAGGACTCGATCTTCCGAAGGGAAAAAAATCACTTTGGGTAAAAGGATTTTTTGGTGATGGCACTCAACTATTTGATACCTATTCCCAAACGCAGGTTGAGGTAAAGAAAGGCAGGGTAATTCTGGATAACCCTTTTTCTGTTGCATTGTTAGAACTTGCCCAATAATCTCCTGTTCGCGTACAGTTAAGTATCTACTTTAATTATGAAAATTAGCAGGAGGAAATTTGTGATCTTGTCCTTTTTGGGACTTTTCGGTTTTCTTTATCTGGATGCATTTTGGATCGAAAGGTACCTAATTGACTGGTCCAGGCATGATATTCGGGAAGGTCGTGAAGATACCATAAAGGTCATTCAACTTACAGACCTCCACATAAGGGAGATAAAGTCCTATCATAAATGGATCGCAAGAAAGATCGCCAAAGAGAAACCAGACCTGTTGTTCTTTACAGGTGATTCTATTGATCGGCCACGTCAATTGGTCTTGTTGGAGTATTTTTTAAGCCTGATACCGTTAGAAATTCCCAAAATCGTGATCATGGGAAATAAGGAATATGATGGTAAGGTTACACCGGCTATGTACAAGGAGCTTTTCGGAAAGTACAATGGAAAATTGCTTATCAATGATTCCTTAAAATTGACAATAGGGAAACGGCAGATCAACATTGTTGGGATCGATGATCTTTTGAACGGTATACCGGATTATGAGAAAGCAATACAAAATATCGATAGCTCTATCAGCACTATAGTATTAAACCATTGTCCTCAGTACAGAGACACTATTGACAATTTAAATCAAGGATTAAAGGTCAACCTTAAACTTGTGCTTTGCGGGCATACTCACGGGGGGCAAGTACAATTTTTTGGGAAAGAATTTTTTAAACCAGGAGGAAGTGGAAAGTATTTAAATGGCTGGTATAAAAGTGAACAATCGCTTATGTATGTTTCCAAAGGTATTGGGACCAGCAGGATCCTTCCAATTCGATTTGGATCACGTGCCGAGGCCCCTATCTTTTATCTGTGATCTTCATTGGCGCGAATGAAGGGCAATTCTATTGCCTTCAGTATCGATAAATAAGGCCATATACCCAATATCCTCACTTATAAGTTTTTTTGTTTGCAGGACCTTACCGCCTGCCTTTTCGATCCTGTCTACTTGCTCCTGTACATCTTTAGAAGAAAAATATATTAGCGGTCCGGCCGTATTACTGGGATGATAAAAATCGGCTTGCTTTACAAGAGAACCTGAAGCACCCATTTTCCCATTGGCAAAGGGAAACAAGCCCATCAACAGTTCATTTAAGTTTTGCACTTCAATATTCACATTAAATACTGTGTCATAAAATTTCTTGGCGCGGTCCATGTCCGTAACGGGTATCTCGAACCAGCCAACCATATTTGCTTCCATAGTGATTAGATTAGGATTCCATTTGCATTTTAAGCGATGCCAGCCCTTCTTCAAAGTCTTTCCCAACCATCTTATCCATGCTCATAAAAAGCATCATGATGCTCATAGGGAACTTGTTTTTTCCTTTAAAGCCCCAGGTCACTTTAGTTCCTTTGTTAGTGCCTTCTTCAACATCCAGATAACAATCTGAAGTAGATTTCCACGGTTTAAGGAATCTTAACTCTCCTTCTATTCTTTCCCCGGGAATTATCTTTGTGATCTCCTGCTCTCCTTCCCCTACTTCTTTGTTCCCATTCCAATAGCTAACGGCACCTACTTCACCATCAGTTCCGGTAAACTTCTTCTCCATATTTGGATCTCTTCTTGCCCAGGGGGACCAGGTATCATTGTTCTTTAAATACTTGATGTATTCAAAGACCTCAGACTTTGGTTTGGCGATCTCAACGGATCTGTTTACGTCATATGACTTTGGTGCGATAAGGGCCAGAAAAAGTATAATTCCGACCAGGGCGATAACAATATAAAGTGCAATATACATTTGTGTATCAATTAGTTGGATCAATTGAAAGATACAACTTCTTTCTATATCTCAGCCCTATATCGTTCTATAATTTGATCGATATCCTTAATTGATTTCTTGATCCAATCCAATCTTTTTGCCTCCTTTTCATCATCGGTCAATTGCCAAGGTATAGCTGATTCGCGAAGCTTAGTGGTCATCTGCTGTAATATGATGGCAGCTGCAACAGAAACATTCAGACTTTCCGTAAAACCAACCATGGGGATATGGACCAACTTATCTGCCTGTTCCTTTGCAGCAGTGCTCAGTCCTTCTTTTTCAGCTCCAAACAGAAAAGCGATCTTCCCGCTTATGTTCAATTTTTCAATAGATAAAGCATCATTCCTTGGTGTAGTGGCTACGATTGTGTAATTGCTTTTTTTTAATGTACGCAGACAATCTTCTGTTGATCCATACCTCAGGATATCTGTCCATTTCTGGGCTCCCAATGCTATTTTTTTATCTACCCTTTTGGTGAATCTTTGTTCAATGACATGAACCTCCTGTATTCCAAAAATATCTGCACTGCGAATCACCGCACTGGCATTGTGCAAATGATATACATCCTCCATTACTACCGTTAAATATTTGGTTCGATAGGCCAGAACGTCTTCAAAACGCTTAAGTCGGTCCTCAGAAACAAAGGACTCCAAATAGGCAACTAAGGCAGGATCTTCCATAATTCGAATATAATAAAAACGTAATTTTAGAGAAAGTAGTAACATGGGCAAAAATATCATAGTACTCACAGGTGCGGGCATGAGCGCAGATAGCGGATTGAAAACATTCAGAGATGCCGATGGACTTTGGGAAGGACACGACGTAATGGAAGTTGCCTCACCTCAGGGATTCCGAGCCAATCCCGATCTGGTCCTTGAGTTTTACAATGAACGCCGCAAACAACTGCTAAAAGCAAAACCGAATGAAGGACACAATGCCCTGGCCACCCTTGAGGATCATTACAAGGTTACTGTCATTACCCAAAATGTGGATGATCTTCATGAAAGAGCTGGCAGCACAGATGTCTTACACCTTCACGGCGAGCTCTTCAAAGTAAGAAGCACAGTACCACCTTACACGGTGTATGAGTGGAAAAAAGATTTAATTCTAGGTAATCTGTGTGACCGGGGCCATCAGCTAAGACCTCATATTGTTTGGTTTGGTGAGGAAGTTCCCCTATTACCACAGGCGGCCAACCTTACTTCCATGGCAGATATTCTGATCATTATAGGCACTTCAATGCAGGTGTATCCTGCATCCAGTCTGATGTATTATGCCAGGCCGGGAACACCGGTTTATTTCATTGATCCTAAACCTGCTATTGTTCGCTCAGACGAATTTAACCTTCAGGTAATTGCCAAGAAGGCGTCAGAGGGTGTGCCTGAACTGGTGAATTCTTTGTTGGATTCTTTTCTTTGATTATTGATCCGGAGTTGCGATATGCTGATAATCCAGTATCCCGCTATGCCTTGCATCAATCCAGGGAGTCCTTTCCAACTCAAAACTAATGGCTATCTTTGCGCTTTCTGATTTATTTGATCTCACATCCTATGATCTCTAACGAAATAAAGGCTATTTCCCCTATAGATGGGCGTTACAAGAGTAAAGTTGCTCCCTTATCTTCTTACTTTTCCGAAGAAGCCCTGATGAAATACAGGGTACGTGTAGAGATAGAGTATTTTATTGCCTTGACAGCTTTACCCCTTCCCCAATTAGAGTCCATTCAACCAGGAAAAATCGAGGCTTTACGAAAGATCTACCTGGAGTTTTCAACTGAGGACGCCTTGGCGATCAAGGAGATTGAAAAAACCACCAACCACGATGTAAAAGCTGTTGAATATTTTATAAAAGGAAAGTTTAAAGACCTGGATCTATCCAGTTTTAAGGAATTTATCCATTTCGGACTAACCTCTCAGGATATAAACAATACTGCCATTCCTTTGTCCCTCAGGGAAGCAATGAATGAAGTATATGTGCCGCAATATTCCGAATTGTTGCAAAAATTGAAAACACTGGCAAAAGAATGGGAAAAGGTGCCGATGCTAGCAAGGACCCATGGGCAGCCTGCCTCCCCTACCAGACTCGGAAAAGAATTAAATGTATTTGTGACCCGGCTAGAGGAACAATTCAATTTGTTGAACGATATCCCTTCAGCCTGCAAGTTTGGAGGTGCCACAGGGAATTACAATGCCCACCATGTGGCCTATCCAAATATAGATTGGCGACAGTTCGGGCAAGATTTTGTTCAGCAGCAATTAGGGCTTTACCATTCGTTCCCTACAACTCAGGTAGAACATTACGATCATATGGCGGCCCTGTTCGACGGCCTGAAGAGGATCAATACGATCTTGATTGACCTCGATAGAGACCTATGGACCTATATTTCCATGGACTATTTTAAACAGAAGATCAAAGAAGGCGAAGTAGGATCTTCTGCAATGCCACATAAGGTGAATCCGATCGACTTTGAGAATTCTGAAGGAAACCTGGGAATTGCCAATGCACTTTATGAGCATCTTGCAGCTAAACTGCCTATCTCGAGGCTACAACGCGATCTGACAGACAGTACGGTGCTAAGAAACATTGGGGTTCCTTTTGCTCACACGCTTATTGCCATGCAGGCTACTATAAAAGGCCTGGGGAAACTTCTGTTAAACGCAGATAAAATTGAAAAGGACCTGGAAAACAATTGGGCGGTGCTAGCAGAGGCCATTCAGACCATTTTAAGACGCGAAGGCTATCCTGATCCTTATGAGGCCTTAAAAGAGCTTACAAGGACAAATAAGGCTATCACCAAGGATTCGATTGGACAGTTTATTGAGACCCTGAAGGTATCTGATGTGGTAAAAGCCGAACTAAAGGCAATTACCCCCGGCAATTACACGGGTATTTAAGATCTTTTTAGTACAAAAAAAACCTGCCCGGGGAAACAGACAGGTCTAAACCTTTACAATATGGTCTTATTACCCTTTTATGAATTGACCTATCTCTCCCAGACCCTCTCCATTGTAATCAGATTTTTGAAGTGCCTGCATCAATTGAACTAAATAAGCCGGATTCATATCCTTTCCAAGGACTCTTACCAGGGCAAAACCCTTGTCATTGCTATTGCCGTAGATGATCACCTCATCAATGGCATCTTCTTCTCCCAGGTATTTTACAAAACCCTTGCCATATGAGGAATTTAGCTTCATCAACTCCTTAAAGTCCTTATTTTTTAAAATTGCATTAACCTTTCCCTTTTCAACTTCATATTCTGTAGTATTCGAAGCGGTTTTTTTAAATGCCAATACATTTAGCTTTCTCAGGGATTGTACAGCTGTTCTCTGTGATTCGGTTAGATCTGCCTCCTCAAGGTTAAGGATACTTGCAGGTAGGTCCAGGGAAATGAAATTAGGATTCTCGGCGCTGTCTACGTAATATTCCTGTAAACTTTGAGTTGATGAACAGCCTATAAAAAGTACAACTGTGATTAGTGGTAGTATTCGAGTGATCGTTTTCATGATTATATGATTGAATAATTGGTTATAAGACCCAAGGTACTCCCTTTACAGAAGTACCTATGGTCCTCTTTTCCATTGTTAGGATTTCTTTTTCTCTATTTGATTTAATTCCTTTGGCAAATTCATCTTCTTTGTCAAGGCACCAATTTTAGTGAGGTCTATATCGCCGGTAAGCGTTAGCAGTACCGTTTCTATCTTGCGATCATTGATCTCTACATCGGTATTCTGGATCCCGGTTACGAACATTAGTAGTTCGCTTACGTGGTCCTCATCCTTTCCTTTGCGGATATAGAACTTCACATTCGCGTCCTTGTCCTTTACACGCATCAGCTCTTCCAAAGATGCATTTTTCAAATAACGGTCTACCGTAGACTTCATATCTGCGGAAATACCCTTGTCTTCTGTTACGAAAACCTTTAATCCATTAAGGCTCTTGGCAATTTCCATCGCATCTCTGGCCTCGGGCTCATCGACATTCACATCCATTTTTACAAGAAGATCGAACATGTTCTTATTCACGATCACGGAACTTACCTCATCCATATCTTCGAATTTATCGAAGATAGATTGTGAGAACCCCGCAAATGGAAGTAGTGCTATTGCCATTAATACTAATAACTTTTTCATACTGTTGTTTTTTAATTGTTTTTGTAAATTTTTTGTTTTGTTTCTTCAAATTCATGCAAATAAGCCACTTTTTTGGTTCCACGATCCAAATTTTCGGCCAGAAGACCAAGGGCCTTCTTTGTTTGAAGGTAGGCGTATTCTGCTTCCCTTTTTTCCTGGTATTGATTACCAAAATATATTCCAAACGCTAAAACGACAACGGCAGCAACGGATATCCACCTGTAATACACTTTCTTAGTTTTTAATGGCACCTGCTTCGTAAACCGTTCTTGTTTGGCACTCGAGAAATAAGAGAACATGCTACTGTATTGTTCCAAATGTTCTGCCACGTTGTCTCCGGTAAAATAATCCCGTAAGACCTGCTCTTCGGACTCTGTGGTCTGAGCCTCAAAGTATTTTTCGAGTAATCTTTCTATTCTATCTAATTCCATAGTTGTGTTTTTCTACTAGTTTTTCTCTTACAGCTTTACGAGCCCTCGACAAGGCAACTCTAACGGCAGTTGGCTGCATATCTAGCATTTCTGCAATTTCATCAAAACTGTATTCCTCAATATCTCTTAATTGTAAGACCAATTTTTGCTGTTCGGGCAAAGTGTCCATGATCTTCTCAACCCATTGCACACTATCAATAACCTCAACCTGTCTTTGTAACGATCTAGACTCATCTGCATAATTACTATGAACTAATTTTAAGTTCCCGGATTGTTTTGATTTAAGTCTGTCCAGGCAAAAATTCTTGGTCATTGTCATCGCAAAGGCCTCCACATTTCTGTAACGACCCATTCCCTTCTTTTTGGCCCATAGTTTCATCAACACTTCCTGAGTGGCATCTTCAGCCTCTTCAGAAGACACTAACAGTCTTTTAGCCAGCCGGTACAATTTGTCCTTAAAGGGCATTACAAGATGTAAAAACTCTGTTTGTGTCATTAGTAGTTGATCGGCGGTTGTATGGACCATCTAATTAGTTGTGTTACATAATCTAGACGAACTATAACGAAAATTGTTACAAAATTTTTTTTCTTCATGAAGATCTGCTTATTTTAGCCTTAAGATAACCTTCCCTACACATGATATAAGCTAATATCACCCAAGGTATAAAAAGACCTTTGGCAAATCAT